>DAOVNI010000293.1 GCA_030630315.1 Phycisphaerae bacterium
CGGCGATTTGCCGCCAGACCATATGATTGAGTATAAGGTGGCTATCGGCTTAGAGGACGCCGAATCAATTACCTTTGAAAATGTCTCCACCAGCCTGGGCCTGGCTGAGATGATAGTGGAAAGTGTCGGCTCGGTTACGCTGCTTATGAATAACCCATTCAAAAAAATTGATATAAAATCAATCGATTTTGACGTTCGCATAGTGCCGAAAAATATCGTTTCACATATATGGTCGGTTGATTTGTCCGATTCAAAAGTCAAAGCCGGCCGGAATATCGACATCGGAGTAGTTGTGGAATCCGTCCGGGCGAAAAAGAAAAAATACCGGTGCAGCTTGAAAATACCCGAAGATTTGGCGCCCGGAAAATATGAGCTGACTGTGTGCGGCTCGTCTGATTATGAGCGGTTTCTTAGAAAAGTTGTCCCCTACAAGTTTATTGCGCAAAGTTTGCCGAGTTTGATTGAGGCGATAAATAATTCTTTGCAAATCGACAGAGATAAATTGTATTGTCTTTTGCGTTTACCATCCGGTGGCGTTGCGGTGGAGAAGGCCGAGCTTCCTGATTTGCCGGCGACGAAGGCGCTGGTCCTGCAGAGTGCGAAAAGGACGCTGAAAGCCCGGCCGTATCCACATTGGCTCGAAAGTAGTTTGGAAACCGGCACGATTATTGCCGACAAGAAGGTTATGTATATAACGGTAGAAAAAGAATAGCGGGTAGTTATAGGCGATATGAAATTCGAGTTTATCTTTTATACGCTGTGCGCTAAACACTAATTTGGGAGAGTTTTTATGACAGCTAAATTTTATCTCAATTATAGATTAACTCTTTCGGTGTTGGTTTGCCTGTTTTTTAGTTCAGTCTGTTGGGCCGTTAGCAGTAAGATTACACGTCACGCCAGCAGCTCGGATTTGTTGAAGGGCCAGACCGAAGATGTTGTGATTGGCTCACGGGGGACTATCCAGCTCGGGCGGGCGGCCGAGACGCTGCTTCCAGAGTTCGAAGATGTTTGGTCGATAAACAGCATCGTTGTAAGCGGCGGGACGGTTTACGTCGGCACAAGTCCTAACGGCGGTATTTACAAATACAGTCTCGGCAAACTGACAAGGATTTATCCGCCGGAATCAGAAAAAGACGAAAAGGCAAAACAGACCAGAGAGCCAAACGATGCAAACGAGCCTGGCGATGCAAATGAACCTGGCGATGCAAATACGGTCGAGACCGAGCAGTATCTATCGAACGAGCATATTTTTGCGATGGCAACTGACGTGGCCGGCAGGCTTTTAGCTGGTGTAAGTGGCGACAAATGCTCACTGGGCCGGTTCGAAGCGGGCAAGATGGAAGTGATTTTTGAGCCGAACGATGCCAAATATATCTTCGCGATAGATATTGATGATGGCGGTAATATTTACTTGGGAACCGGGCCGGAAGGTAAGGTTTATCAGCTTGACCCATTGGGCAAAGAAGCACAGCTTGTTTACGATAGTCCGGACAAAAACATACTTTCACTGGTGGCCGGACAGGACGGCTTTGTTTATGCCGGAAGTGACAGCAGAGGACTGGTATATAAGATAAACCCCCGCACTAAAGCAGCTACCGTTTTATATGATAGCGACCAGCCCGAGATTACAGCGCTATTATTTACAAAGGATGCCCCTGATTTAATCAAGGGTCTGTATGCGGCGGCGACATCGGCTAAGATTGTTGAGGCCCAAACGAAATTTGCTGCGCAATTGCCTTCGACCGGTCGGCCTGAGACTAAAGCGGAAAAGGGAAAAAGCGCCGGCAAGAGCGAGGGCGGCCTCAAACTTAAAATTGCAAATACAAAAAAAGCAGCCGATGATAAATCGGCCAAGAGACCGACACCGACCCGTAAACCAGCCGGGCCGGGCAAAGCCAGTTACATATACAAGATAACCAAGGACGGCTTCGTGACTGATATATTCAGCGAGGCCGTGGTTTTCTTCTGCCTGGCGGTACAAGATGAAAAGCTGCTTGTCGGGACCGGAAACAGCGCCCAGCTTTTTACCGTCGAACCGGCCTTGGAGCAGGAGGCAATTATCTATGAGGATGAGCAGGCATCCCAGATAACCGCCATAGCTGTGGTTGGCGAGGAGCTGTATCTCGGAACAGCCAATCCTGCGAAGTTGATAAAGTTGAGCTCCGGCTTTGCTTCCGAGGGAACTTACACTTCCGACCTTATCGATGTCGGTCAGCCGGCAAAGTGGGGCAAGCTGCAAATCGACGCCGATATTCCGCGAGGGTGCAGGGTTCGCCTCGCTTCTCGCAGCGGAAACGTTAAAGATGTGAACGACCCGACTTTTTCGGCCTGGACTGAGCTGGTGGAAGTGACAGAGCCGATACAACTGCGATGCCCGCTCGGCAGATTCTGCCAGTATAAACTTGTGTTGCAAAGCGAAGATGGTCTCGGCAGTCCGCTCATAAGGGAGATTGCTGTTGCCAGTACTGTGCCGAATTTGGCGCCGAAAGTCGAATCGGTCAATGTTAGTCGAATTGCCACGGCAGGTAAAACAGGAATGTTCAAAATCAGCTATAAGGCCAAAGACGATAATGGCGACAAGCTCATTTACAAAATAGATTTTAGAAAAATTGGAAGAACAAACTGGATTGAGCTGAAAGACGA
>DAOVNI010000179.1 GCA_030630315.1 Phycisphaerae bacterium
CGAATAAACGGCTATATCCAAGAAAACAGGATTGATTTAGTGTCGAAAATGTGCGTAAATATGCTCGAAACAAGCTGTTTTAGTTTATATAAAGAGCTTGCTGAGCTGAAAGCTAAAATTGAATCGTTAGGTATAGGGCCCTTGTGCCTGAGCGGAAGTGGTTCAGCAATGTTTTGCATTATGAACAGCAGAAATGAAGAAAGAGCAAGGGAAAACACACGCAGACTCGAGCAACAAATCGGTTGCAAAAGCATTATCGTGAATAACAATAGATGGTGAACTTTTATGCGAGGCAAAGAAAATGGAAATCAGTGAGGTCAGAGTCAAATTAGTAAACAACAAAGATGACAGATTAAAAGCTTTTTGCTCAGTAACGATGGACAATGAGTTTGTGGTTCGCGACATCAAGGTCATCGAAGGCACGAGCGGTTATTTCGTCGCTATGCCTTCGAGAAAAATGAGCGACCATTGCGACAAATGCGGGGGCAAAAACCATCTCAGAGCCAAATTCTGCAATAATTGTGGAACAACACTTTCGGAAAACCGGGCAAAGAAAGACTTCAAAGGCAGAATGAAGCTGCACGCCGATATCGCCCATCCGATAAATGCAGAATGCAGGCAGAGAATTCAGGAAAAAGTTATAGCCGCTTTCAAAGAAGAGCTGGAAAAATCAAAGCAGCCGGGCTATAAGCCGGTCGAAATGGATGAGCCGGACGATGAAATTCCTGAAATAATTTCGTAGTTAAAGAAACCCCATTATTTGATAAGGTCCTCAAGGGCCTTATCGAGAGCAACATCCAATCGCTCATTGAGATTGTATTTACCTTCGGTAAGCTGCCGGCGAACGTTAAGAACCTTCTCCGTCCGAACTCCCGGCAGCGAAGCAATCTTCTTTAACACCTGGCCAATGGGCGTACTGTTGATATTTTCAAGTATCTGCTCCATAATCAAATCCTTATCTGGAGCCAGATCCTCATTGGCAGGGTCGTCCTGTCGATTCTGCCCCCCAAAACGGTCGCTGGAATCGAAATCTGGCATCTGAAATACCTTGACAGACCAGCTACGGACAAAAGCATCCATCCTTTTGTCCAAGAGCATAGAACCACTATATATTGTACACCCCTAAATCCCTTTGAGGGTCGAAACAACCTTGTAATACTGATATCGACAGGAACAGCCGAAAAACTTTAGAAAAGTTTGGTTTTTACCTAACTACCATAAAGACATAAAGTTACACCAATTTGTGGCAAAATACGGCTTATCAATGTCAAAAACAAGCCTTTAAGGAAACCCATTTTTCACACGAAAACCGGCTGCAGTAGTCTATCCGGGAAAGCCGGGCAATATACTATATATAGTAGTAGCCAAAATTTTTAAGAACACAAAAGGCGAAATGCTAAAATTGAATCAGCAGGCAAGCTGCAATCGGCTGGTTTTAATAATAATATTTGAATTCCAAAACCACATCCCATCTATCAGGGAAGCCCTCCTTTTTCTTGAGTTTTTTGAGTTTCTCACACTGCAAATCTGCCCAGCGAAGTTGGATTGTCGAGAGAAATTTGGCGAATTTTGCTATGTCAACATCCTTCAAACTTACAGTGGCCGTCTGGCTTTTCTTCCCCTGCCTGGTTATGATTGGTCCGGAACTGAGTTTATAACTGGTCGATGGTATTCCACAAAAACTGGCGACCCTGTCAACGGCATTGGCATAATCAAATTCAGCAGCGGCGCTGCCCGCATCGGCAAATTCCAGTCGGTCAGGGTCAAGAATTAAAATCTCCAACATTTTTGTTTGGGCTTCGCCATATTCGGCCTTCTCCTTCTTCAAGCTGCGTTTTACATCCGGTAAATATACACCCCAGACCAATAATGGCCATAGGGCAACCATAATGGGAACGAGTATGTAATACAAACTCGGGTTCTTGTATATGTCTTTCATATTCATAAAGCGGTTCCTTAACTATTTTTTCGGCGAAATCGTTATGCTGAAACTGTGACGGCCACCCTTTGGCTGGAGATTTTCCTGCAAATTTCCCAGCTTAGTCTCCACGAGCGCTTTGCGGAGCTTTAGCGTATTTGCCAAGCTGGGTGTGTCGCCTACTATGCGAATGCTCTTGCTTGTAATGGTGACCGAATCTATATTTAACTTCGTCTGTACTGCGCATTTATTAAACGCCTCGAGCACCAGGGTCAGTCTTGCCGACACGGATTCCTTATCTCCCGGCCCGCTTTCTTTTTTGATGCGTCTTAATTCGGCTGCAAGTTTTTTTACAGGGTTGGATTTGGCCGGTGGTGGTTTGCCGAACATAACGGCCGAGTAGTCTGCCTCTAATCTCTTACGCCGTTCGCTACGGTCTTTGTTTGTTTTCAATAATTGTGATTGAAAATAAACGCCGACGGCAAGCGCAAGAATGGTAACAGATATTGCCGCCAGCTTCAGTGCTTTTTGCAGCCGCAGCTTTTTGCCCTGATAAGGCATAAAATCATTGCGGAAATTTATGCTTTGCGCCTTTTCCAGATGAGCCAGAGCCGCCCCATAGGCAATTGCAAAATCAACCGGGTCGGCACAATCGGCCAGAGCCGCCGGCTCGGTTCCGGCTGACTGGAGCCAATCGATACCACTGGCTTCGATACCCAGCTTTTCACCAAGCTGCTGATAGTTTACAGAGCCGGTGGAGTCGAAAACCTTAAGGCAATTTATCGCCTCGCCGGTTTCAACCAAAGCGATGGTTACAGACACTTCCCTTGCGAGCAGTTCGGTCCTGGTCTGTGTCGGGCCGACCAGGAATGTTCGCACAGCCGATGCTTTTTGCGCTCCCTGCTTCTCGTCGGCAGGGACAACAAAATAACCGTTCCGGAGGGAAAGCGCACAGAAGAAAGGACGCAAATCCTCAGGCAACGATATATTTTGCCGGATAAATCTTGACAGACAATTAACATCCGGCTCTATGGTCACGGGGTCAATATTATACTGTTGCAAAGAAAGAAGAACATCTGACAATATTTTTCGCTGTGCAGTAAAGACGGTTAGCGACGAGCCGGCCTGGTCACTTGAAGTTATTTCGAAAGCTATCGCAACGTCGGTAACGTCCGCGGCAAGAGCTTCCTCCGTATCAAACCTGATGGTCGCAGCGATCTGTTTCGGCTCACTAAACTCGCTGTGGACATTATGCTGCATAAACATTGCACAATCCAGAGCCACTGCAACTTCGGAAAATTTCAACTCTCTCTCGGCACAACCCCGGGCAATAAGATTTGCCAGCACCTGCTGGTTTTGCTCCTCCTGCTCTTCAACAGAGACACTAAAGCAGCCCAGAACGTTTCCGTCCCGGCCTTGTGAACCGAGGCAGACCACAGTCGCGGTGTCTTTACTTAAATAAATTCCCAGGTAGTTCTGAGGTTCCATTTCGAACAAACTCCTAAAAAACAGCTTCTCAACCGGAGATTACGGCAACTTTTTGTGTTTTTTTGCCATCTCTCGTTATCGCTATAATAGCTGATGCCTTTGCCAGTCCACTTACCGCAGTTACTTTAATCGTGAAAAATCTACTGACCGTTGTGATATATTTTTCGCACTCCTTAATCGAAACAGAATACTTGAATAGCGCTCTCTTCAAATCTTCTATAGTCTTAAAAGGCTCTACGCGTCTTCGCTGTATGATTTCTTCAGCGATTTCATCAGCGTCACCGCCGAAAGTAAAAGCCGCTTCTAATACGTGTCGAGGGGCCGTATTTATATTAACCTTTCTCGAGCCCCACATCCCCATATACTTCAGAGCCGATTCTTTTCTGCGCTCACTGATTATAGTTGGTCTGGCAAGGACTTCGGTGTCAATTAGCGAGCTGTGAAGAAGTTTTGCAAAATCGGCGAGCTGTGCAGAGACGGAGATAGTTGTTCTGGTCGTCCGTACTCGGGGAGTTCTGGTTCTTCTTGTACGTGTGGTGGTTCTCGTGCCCGTGCTCGCGCTCGTGCTTATTGTCTGTCTTTCAACTCTCGTTATCGGCTTGAGGTCAAGTTTGAACGGCTTTATTTCACTTATTACCTTTAGCTCCTCTTTCAGCTCACCAATCTGTACTTCATTGACATCCATCCATTCGCAGAAAGTCTCGAACCCCGCCTCAGCTTCACGCTGCACCGTCTTATCGTCCAGCATCGCCCAACCGACGGGGTATTTTGCATTTTCGTCTTCAATTTCAATTTTAATCGTGGCAGGACCAATCTCGAACTCAACCGGCTCGGTTACAAACGGCCAGACCGGACCATAGGGACCACGTACCGTCAAAGAATTAGGGTCGTTAAAGTCGGCAATCAGGCCAACTTCATTGACGTCATTAAAGTCGGC
>DAOVNI010000208.1 GCA_030630315.1 Phycisphaerae bacterium
CAGTAAGTCAAGGGAGTAGTTCTCGGGGGTAAACTCCAGAAAAGAAGAATATCGAATATCCACCGCTATGCAATTAGTTTGTCGAATTGCCCAAAATCAAGTGATAATCCAAGGATTAAAATGGTTGAGTACACCGTTGCCTAAGTTAGAAAGAAACCACCTATTTGTTTGCCATTTTTTGCTTGACAGGTCAGAATTTTTTGTGTTTTTTGAGAGTACAACAGCGGCTGGGATTCCTCTGAATGACGATAAGTTCGGGATGTTATACGGAAACCATATAAACAGAAGTTGGATGCAAGAATAAGGGAGAGACAAAATGAGAGCTCTACGTATTATGTTACTGACAGGCATGTGCATCGGGTTGTCGGGCACCAGCTTGTTCGCGAAAGATGTTTCGCCGCCTCCCAAGTATGACGAAGCGGTCCTGAAAAAGGACTTCGATGCGTTCATGGAATCTGTAGACATGTTAACCGTCAGCAAGGATTATCCTAAAGCGGTCCGAAAGCTGCTTTCCGGTGATCCAGAGAAGCAGATTCAAGCAGTCAAGACGCTCGCCGCGACAGGGGAGATCGAGGTTATCCCTTGGTTGTTGCTGTTTCTTGAGGCGGAAAACAAGAATCTTCGGATTTGGACGGGTTCATCGTTGGAGAAACTAGTTTCGTCTCACGTGCTGAAGAGACGAGACATGAACATGCCAGAGTTCGTGGTCATAAAGTCGTTACGTCCCTGGGACAGAGATCTGCGACCACTCGCCTGGGTCGTCCTCAAGATGTTCAGGAAGCCCGATGACGGGAATACCCATGCATACGCTGCCTCAATGACTATGTATCTGGGGCTTCATGAATTCGAGAGAGAACTCGAACAATGTCTCGAGAGCAGGCATCCCGCTGTATCCAACAAAGCCAAGTGGGCACTGGAATCACTGGAGCGACAGAAGGAATACGAAAAGGCAACATCCAACAAGCCGGGTGCAGGCCGGACATCCGCAGAGACGATTGATTTTCGTTTGCGTATCCGCGACAAATCATCTAATGAAAAGGTAATTACCAGAGCGAACTTGATTAGAATTAAGCAGTTCATTCTGAAGCAGGGCCTCCGCGAAACATACTGCAATATGTACAACAACAATCCTGCATTTCGTACGAAGAGCTTTTCTTTCTATTTGAATCCCGATACTGGGCAGGAAAACATCAACTGCGACACAGACAAATCGGATTTTCACACTCTGACGATACGAAAATCCGGGGGCGGGAAGAATCAGTATCGAACAGTGGAATTTCTGGATAAACACTATGTCTACATTGTCGTACCGTGGCCAACAAAAGACTTAACAGTCTCTCAAGCCCGGGAGTTTGTGATTGAGGCGACAAAAGACATTCTAAAAGAAATGGAAAAAGAAAAGCCTAACAAACCGGATACAGGCGACGGTAAATAGCCGTGCCTTAGTGCAGACGTTTTGAATAGCGAATTGAGAATGCGGCAGCGGAGTTTTTTGATAGCAGTTGGCCTGAGCGCGGCGGCGGCGTGTTATACTGACACTCAGAGAGGTAAGGAGTTTTATACGGAAACCATATATACATATTTCTGTGAGAGATGACATGATCAAGAATAAACTCACTCTACTTGCCGGCATTCTCATAATGATGATCCAGGTCGTATGGACACCTGCTTTATGGTCAATAATAGAAAATAACGGGCTTCATTGGTGGCTGATTAGACTTCCATTGGTTCTGAGTATGCCGATTGGCATTGGTCTATTTTTATCTTCGATTGAGAACAAAGATGCGTATAGACAAGACTGAGCTCCTTGAAGATGTTGCAAGTGGAAAGAGATTGCGGCCGAAATCAATGAAAGAAATTTAAACAGAACCAGGCAATTGAGGGGGCCGCCCAGGGGGAGATTTATGCCACCGGGGACTCGAACGCAGCGAGCCATCCCCAAGCTTGTGCCCGCGAAAGCGGGTACTGCGCTTGAGGCTGCCACCCGTCGTTAGTGAGGAGTGAGCTAAAGTGAGCTAAAGTGCCTACCAGCCGTGCCAGAGCCATTCGCCGCGTTGCGTCGCAACGGGCGGCTCGGCAGGAAGTGAGCTAAAGTTGGATTCTCCCGCCTTCGCTATTCTACTTCGCCAGAGGCTACGTAGAAACCAGCTATGGCGGACAAGCGATGCTGGATGCTTGATGCTCGAAATGTGCCCCTTCGGCAGGTTCAGGACAAGTTACGCAGGAATAACAAGTAACATATTCAAACTTTACGCAATACTATCCATTAACCGTAAGAGGCGGTATTTCAGGAAACCGAGCCCAATTTATGGCCTGGGGCCCGTTTTTCAGCCATATTAGGCCATTCGAGGCGTTTTGTGCCCGCTTCCGATTCAGCAAACGTATCCTTACAAGAGGCATATACTCCAAAAAAAAATGAGAAAAAACTTGACAAAAAGCAGGGTAATTCATTATAATCAGGGTTTGCGTAAGCTCGCTTTTAACAGCATAAGTCCGGCAGAATAAGCAACTTACGCATATCACAAGAGAAAGGAGGATGGTAATGATGTACACACGAGCAATAATAATGGTGATTTTGTCGTTAATTACGATTAGTCTAACGGGCTGTTTTTCGTCCCGGGCTGAAGACATAGAAGCGTTTCTGAGGCCGCACGAGGTAGAGGTAATCGCCAAAAATTATGTTTTGCACCCGCCGGATGAAATTGAGGTATTGTGCTCAAAGGTGCCGGAAATCCATTTGCAGCGTCAGCAAATTCGGCCGGATGGGAAAGTAAGCTTTGAGGCTTTAGGCGAGATAGAAGCAGCGGGTAAAACACCGGCACAGGTTGCAAATCTGCTGCAACAGAAGGCATCCCAGTTTTACACATTGGCGGGAGACAACCCCATCGACGTACGTGTTGTAGTATACCGAAGCAAGACGTATTACGTCCTTGGTGAAGTAAGTTTCCCCGGTCCTAAGCTCACTACGGGACGAGATACAGCTTTGAGGGCGTTAGCGGAGGCAAGGCCTACAGTTTTAGCATGGAAAGCCCGTATCCAGGTAATAAGGCCGTCAAGCGATGAGAGTGTCAAACCTAAAATTTTTGAACTGAACTTTAATCGCATGATGACTCACGGCGATATGAGCAAAAATGTTCTACTGCAGGAAGGCGACATAATATACGTGCCGCCAACGGTGTTGGCCGCTATAGGACAGACGATAGAGGAATTAGTACGACCAATCGGCAGCGCTTTCTCGACGGTATCTATCGTACAGCGAGCGCAAATGGGTCCTCGCGGGGGATATGGCGGATACTAAGCTTTTTTGCCGCCAGATCCTTAATGAGACGAAAAAGAATTAAACGCAGAGAAACAAGTAAAATTTAAAAAACTCGGCGGTCTCTCCGTAAGGAGTCTCAAGGACTGCGAACTCAGCGGTGAAAGTTGAATGGGTAAATTGGTCGATATTGTGAGAGGGCATATCAGTGTCCAGACGTAGAATATTGAAGTTAATTCACCTTGCCGGCACGGTTTGGTTCATCCTGTGCGTCGGCTATATTCTGGTTTTCGCACTGCGGCAGGCAGGCGTTAATTGGTGGGTTATATTTTCCCTCTCGGGGTATTCCGCATTAATAGTTTTCCTGCTGATTAGTCTATATTTATTTGCGATTTTCAGGGGTGCTGCACGGAGTCAGAAAATAGAAGTAGAACATCCACTAACGAGCACGGATTACTATATGGTGTTCTATATCACAACTCCCTTTTTAGGCGGCCTGGCCGGCTGCCTGGGAATGATGGGCGTAAGTATAATCAAGCAATTCCTGTTGGGAGTCGCCCTGGGAACTCTAGGGACAACCTTTCTGGTCTGGGTGGTTGTGGACCCGGTGACGGCACTGCTGGAAATGCTGTTGCCCCCTGCAAGCCGAA
>DAOVNI010000090.1 GCA_030630315.1 Phycisphaerae bacterium
GATTTTCGTCTTTCGCGAGCATCCGGCATCGAGTATCGAGGTTCGAGGAAATCCTTCAAGTCGAGGCTGAACTGGTCTTTGAGCTTCTCGTTTATCTGATTGATTCGGCTGACCTCGTGCAGCTCCTCGGCAACAATTGATTCCTCCTCGTCAACCTCCGTCCGGGCTTTGGTGCGCCGCTTTAGTTGCACGAGGCGTTTTTCATAGTCGGCCTTGTCGTAATAAATCTCCTCCTGGCCTTCGACACAGATACGAAACCGCGGAAGCTGGCTGCCGTCATAATAGGCCTGAATGAAGTCGGCGAAGTTAATGCCGCGTCTGCCCAGAACAGCTACGATGCGCTCGGCATCGGCGAGGAGTTTTACAAGGCCGACAAGCTTTTTGTCCGAAACTTTCCGGCTTTTTTTACCATTCTTGATGACCAGTTCCGTTCCTTCGAGGCCGCGAGCAATCATACGCTTGCGCATTTGACCTTCACTGAGGATATATTCAGATTTCTTTTGGCCCTTGACCCTAATCTCATACAGAGGCGGCTGGGCGATATAAATCATATCGCTGAGAAATAACTGGGGCATTTGCCTGAAGAAAAACGTCAGCAGCAGCGTTCGAATATGGGCGCCATCGACGTCGGCGTCTGTCATCAATATTATCTTGCCGTATCTGCACCTGCCTAAATTGAACTCGTCGGTGCCGATGCCGGTTCCCAGGGCGCTAATAATGGTTCGGATTTCGTCGTGTGCGAGCATTTTTTCGAGGCGGGCCTTTTCGACATTAAGAATTTTCCCCTTCAGCGGCAGGATTGCCTGGATGTTTCTGTCGCGGCCGGCCTTTGCCGAGCCGCCGGCCGAGTCACCTTCCACGATAAATATCTCGGTAGCTGCCTTTTCCTTACTTGCACAGTCCCACAATTTACCGGGCAGGTTACTGCTGCTCAGCGCGCCTTTGCGCCTGGTCAGCTCACGCGCCTTCCTGGCGGCCTCCCTGGCGGCGGCGGCCTGGATGGCCTTGTTCAAGATGCGCTTTGACTCGGCGGGATGCTCTTCCAAAAAATGCCCAAGCTGCTCGTTAACGGTGGTCTCAACGAAACCGCCCACCTCTGGATTAGTCAGTCGCACCTTGGTCTGGGCCTCAAAATGTGGGTCGGCAAGTTTCACCGCCACGACCGCGGTCAATCCCTCACGCAGGTCCTCGCCAGTTGTTGTTTGGCCGTTCTTTAACAAGTTATTGTTTTTGGCATAGTAATTCATTGTCCGTGTCAGAGCGGTTCTAAAGCCCGAAAGGTGTGTGCCGCCGTCGATGTTGAGAATGTTGTTGGCGAAGACCAGCACATTTTCGGTATAGCCGTTGTTATACTGCATAGCCACTTCGCAGCTCAACTTCGCTTCAGTATCTTCCTTTGCGAAATAGATGACTCCTTGGTGGAGTGTTTCTTTGCCCTCGTTGAGGTGCTTTACAAAGGCCTTAATGCCATCGTCAAACTTGAATACCTCTTTTTTGTCGCTTCTGTCGTCCCTGAATGTAATCTTCAAGCCGGCATTGAGATATGCCATCTCTCGTATTCGTTTTAAGAGCGTATCATAATCGAACTCTGTATCGCCGAATATCTCCTCGTCAGGCTTGAATACAATTTGGGTACCTCGTTTGTTTGTGGTACCGATTTTCTTGACGGGTCCCCTCCTGGCCCCCCGGCCGCACTCGAAATGATAGTGGTATCCCCCGCGGTATACATCTGCTTCGAGCCATTCGCTTAGAGCATTAACGACGCTGACTCCGATGCCGTGCAGTCCACCGGCGACTTTGTATGATTCGGAGTCGAACTTTCCCCCGGCATGTAGCTTTGTGAGTACGACCTCGAGCGCACTGGTCCCGGCGCCTTTGTGCCTTTCGATAGGTATTCCTCTTCCGTTATCCTCGACTGTGCAGCTCCCATCTACGTGTATGTGGACGCTTACGTTGTCGCAGAATCCGGCCAATGCTTCATCAATGGAGTTGTCCAGCACCTCATAAACCAGGTGGTGCAGTCCTCCGCTGCCACGGTCGCCGATATACATATCCGGCCTTTTGCGCACCGCCTCTATGCCCCCAAGTATCTTTATATTACTCGCATCGTATCTGTGGTCTTTCATATTCGCTCTTTACGCAGGGCCCTGTCTTGTAAACTATCGGGCCGCTTTGCATAAGCTCCCTGATTTTGAACTTCAAGATGGTCCGCCGAGAACGAGCTTGATTTTTTTTATTTGGGCCCGCGGACACTGCTGCTGCAGTTCTTTGAGAAGCTCCGAGCTGCATAGTCGCAGCTCGTGCATATACGGCGGCAAATCTACTAACACTTTCAACCGGCCGGCGGAAATGTCGGCAATTTTACAGTGCCGGCGAAGTCCGGCCGGCAGCAGCTGGCTCCAGAGTTCAGCTACTGCACTGAACCTGGCCTGCTGCGGCGAAATACAATTCTCCATAAGCTGGCTGACGGCATCACCCAACCTGACTGTTCGGTCCCGCCTTCTCTTTGTTCGACGGTCGGCAATATTGCCTGGTTGTCGGCTGCCATCCATGACGTATCTCGTATTTCAATCCGGTATTAACCCAGGTTGATTGGCATCAGGACATAGAGCAAATCCGGCCCACTTTTTATCAGGCCTGGTCTGTCCTGCTGGCCTAACTCCAATTTGAATTCCGGTGTTTTGATAACACGTAAGACATCTATCAAATACTGTGGATTAAAGCCAATCTCTATCGGCTCGCCCTTATACTCTATCGGCATATTGACCTGAGCATCGCCGGTCTCCGGCGCCCTGCCGGAGAACACCAGGCTGTTCTCCCCGATAGAGAGCTTAATCCCCCTGGATTCCTCGCTCGTCAGCAGCGCCGAGCGGCGAATCGCACTCAATGCCGCCTCAGTTGACAGCGTTAACTTGTTGGTGTAGTCCGTCGGGATTATGTCCTCATACTTCGGGAAATTGCCTTCGACAATATTCGAGCTTATAACGACATTCGCACAGCTAAACAGTATCTGGTTATCTACACGTTTAACTGCAACAACCTCCTTATCGTGGGAGCCGATTTTTTCTAACAACGCCATCGTCTTGGCCGGCACTATTATCTTTGTTGCCGCCATCTGCTCATCTGGGGCTGAAGCCAAGTTGACCCTGCAGCGAGCCAGTCTTCGCCCGTCAGTGGCAACCAACAACAGCTTTTTACCCTTAATCTCCCACAGCACGCCATTAATTGCATAACGACTACTCTCTCTCGCTGTGGCAAAGAGACACTGCTCAATGCCGGCCTGAAGCCCTTCTAAAGCAATCTCCATATTAGCATCACCATCAAAGCTGGGGATGGCTGGGTATTGGCCTGGCTCCTGCCCATAAACTGTAAAGTGGCTGTCAACTCCTCTTATCTCACAGGAACCTTCGGTAGCTTGGAACGACAGGACCTCATCGACGCTTTCGCGGACAATGGCAGCCAGGTGGTCGGCCGGGACAACTACCTCGCCGGCTTCTTCAATTTGAACTTCAGAAACCAGATAGTTGACACCAACCTCTAAGTCCGTAGCGCTAATCCGAACCTCTTTCTCGCCGGCGGCAATGTGCACACAGCGCAAGATCGGCTTGGGTGTTCGGCTTGGTACCACAGACGTCAGCAGACCTAAAGCTTCTGTAAGTGCCGCTCTATTAAAATTTACTTTCATAATGAACCCCTACATTAAAACATCAAAAGAATTAAAATATCAGATTTTCAAACTTGGAAATATTGGTGTAGTTTACACTAAAAAACACCTGTCCACAATCTTTTTTCAAAAAAAGCCGGGGGATTCTGAATAAATAAAGTCGATATATAAACACCTGCCCTAAAGCGAATAACCCACCTAATATCCGGACTCAGTTTTAGGGTCTCAATACACATATTTTTAGGAGCGAAGTGGGCTAATATCTTATTATTATTTATAGTTAAAAAGATAGTATTAGAAGTCATATAGCCTGTGAAATTCCTACATTTCAAACATATTTATTACTAATGCTTTATACAGTAAGCAGTTAAGAACAGCGGGCCTCTATTTACCCTGTGGAAAAGGAGTTAAGTTATTTGTGAGTTTGTTTCGTAAAACTAACAGGAGAAAGTGTTTAGTAGTGTCGAGATGTTGGTTATTGTGAGGTTCAACAAGTTAGTCAATAAATAATTCACCGTTGCGAGTACCAGCAGCGGCGGATTAAGTGCTTGTTTTTGGTCTGGGATAAGGTATATTAACTATTATAATAGTTGGCCAACAAAGAGAAGTGCTTACGACGGAAAGAGCGTAGCGGGGCGTAGTGAGACCAGATCAGCCGGGGTGGGCCCCTTTCTCAGTCAGTGGGCGCAGCGGCTGGGTATCAGTATCGGGTATGAGTGGAGAATATGGAGAAAGAGAATAAGGGAAAAGCAGGAAGCCGGGCGAAAGACCTCTTTGTGGGTTTTGATGTTGGCAGCAGTTTTATACATTATGCGGTTCTTACTGAAGACAAGGAAATAATATATTCTCCGAAACCAATAATGCACTTTGCCAATCCGCTCGAAGCCATAAAACAGGCCTGGCGGGACATAATAAAACGATTCAATAAAGATAAGATAAAGAATACCGCGTTTACAGGAAGCGGAGCAAAGTCCTTTCCAGGCGTTATGGAAAGTTTAACGTATGATTTTGATAGTGTAACAATTCCCAAAGGGGCGGAGCTGGTTGGTCCGGAGGCAGAATATATTTTCCATATAGGAGCAAAGGATGCGTACTTTTTCAATTTAAAGAATGTAAATGGTAAGAAGATTATTCAAGAGTGGAGAACAGGAACCAAATGCGGGGGTGGCTCCGGCACGTTAATAGAAAAGCAGTGTAGAAGATTGTTCGAGGGCGAAATTCCTGATCCGGAATTAGAAGATACTGCAATAGCCGGAGACGAAAGGCAAAGAGAAGATATTATAACAAGAAACAGGGCGAAACTACAATTAAGACTGGAAAATATATTTTTTAAAGCGGAAGGTGAAGCCCAAAAGTCAAAAGAGCCGAGTGAGTTTTTAGCAAGATGCGGCGTCGTAATTCAATCTGATTTAATTCATAAGCAAAATGAAGGTGCAAAAAGAGAAGATAATCTGGCAGGACTTTTTAAGACGGTTGCAAGAAATTATAAAATCGATGTTCTTGGGGCAAGACCGTTTGAAGAGTGTAAAAATTATAATAGCGCGATAGTAACAGGGGGCGTTTTCACTAATGAGCTTATAAGGGGAAATTTAGAGAATCTCCTTGGAATTTCTATAAAAAGGCCTGAACATTACCATAACATAGCAGCCGTAGGTGCAGCCTTAAAGGGAATAGAAGAAAACAACAGCGTTGTTTTTAATCTTGAACAGCTTGAAAAGGTTGCGGCGCATAGTAGGGAAAAAAGGCAGTTTGCCCCTCCTCTTTTTAAATATCTTGAAAAAGTAAACGAGAAGAACGAACACCTGGAAGAAAAAGTACAAGAAGGAACGGAGGTTATAATAGGTATTGATGGGGGAAGCACGACAACAAAGGGGGCTTTGGTTGAGTTAAAGACGGGAAGACTTCTTGATAAGCTTTACATTAAAACTTACGGCAATCCCGAAGAGTCATTGAAGCGTGTTATAAAATACTTGAGCAGACACAAAGACAGGGTGATTGTCAAGGGGGTCGGTGCTACCGGTTCTGCGAGAAAACTCTGTGAGAAAATCTTGGTTAGCAAGAAAAAATCTGATGAATTAGCAAAAGCAGGAATAGAAATTACAGATAAAATAACCGATGAAATTACCTGTCATGCCCTCGGCGTCAAACACTATGATTCTGATATTGACACCATTTTTGAAGTAGGCGGCCAGGACATGAAGTTTACCAGTTTTGCCGGGGATGGAACGGTTAAAGAAGCAAAAATGAATTATAGCTGTCAGGCTGGTTCCGGCCAGACTCTTGAAAATATGGCTGACGTTATAAATTTGAATGTAGAAGATTCTTTGCAAGAGGCCGGGTTAAAGGCAGGAAGAGTTCCAATAATTGACTCGACTTGCGGTGTTTTTATGGAGATGGATGAAAACCGGCTCATAGCAGAGGGTTTCAATAAAGAGGAGATATCCGCTGCGATACTAAGAGGAACGGCTGCGAGTTATTATTATAAATTTGTTGGCGGCCCTCAGCATGTCGGGGGAAAATGTTCTGCTCAGGGCGGCCCCCCCTTAGGAAAAGCTTTTCTCGCTGCACTTGCGCAAGTTACAGATAAAGAAATAGAGGCCTATCCTCATAGGGAAATGTTCGGAGCATGGGGGCAGGCCCTGGACATCATTGAAAACATAAGGCAATTAGAGGAACAGAACAAAAGGTATGAATCTGCCTTCAGAGGCTGGAATTTGGTGGATATGCCTTTTGAGAAACAAAAAATTTCGTGCAGGGAGTTATTTAAAGAGAAATCCTGCGGCGTAAGGGATTGTCAGCTCGAGGTTTTTTCTATTGAAGACGACAAAATAATTACAGGGGGCTTCTGTCCCAGGGGAAATTCCGAGGCAGTTGCGAAACCAAAAACAAATTATGTGGAAAGGTATCATAAGATATATGAAAAACATTTCAAAAGGCAGGGAGACCTGTTGGAAGACATCTCTTCCGCCGAAATAGATAAAGAGCGAATAAAAACGGTAGGGATTAAGAGGAGTACCGCAACACTTGGAGGGAAGGGAATCTGGAGCGCTGCTTTATTCAAAAAACTCGGGTTTCTTCCTGTTGTATCGCCGAGAACCGGTAAAGAAATAGCAAAAATAGGCATCGACAACTCAAGAACAGACTTCTGTATAGCGAGAAAAATAGCCACAGGACA
>DAOVNI010000219.1 GCA_030630315.1 Phycisphaerae bacterium
ATTCTTGCGACTCTGACATTGATTGTTCCTGCTCTGTTACAAGACCCTGTTCCAGCATTCGGGCATATTCAACACAGTATCTGGCCCAGGGCTTGGCTTTGAGCCGAGCCTTGGCTATTGGTTTGCCGGTCGCTCCGCAGATGCCATAAGCTCCCTGCTCGATGCGCTGCAGCGCATCGTCGGTTTCTTGCAGTAGTTTCCTCTCGCTGTCCATCAATCCCAAAGCGAATTCCTGCTCGTAGTTGTCGGTGCCGAGGTCGGCCATATGGATTGGCATACTTGAGAGGTCTCCGGTTGCATCCAGCCGGGACTTCTTGAGAGCTTCGTCTTCAATTTCGTTTACATTTTTCAGGATTTCCCTGCGCTTTTCCAGCAGCATTAGCTTAAAACGCTCAATGTCGGCGGCAGTCAAAAGACTTTTCTTTGTCCGAGTTGAGCTTGTTTTTTTTCTTGAAGTCTTTTTGCGTTTCTGTGCCACTTCTCGGTCTACCTTTCTTGCTACTAACCCTTTCTTTGCACGTCTGCGAAAAAAGTATTATAACATATTAAAGTGGCTTATGTACAATACTTCTTTTATCCAAAAAGGCAATACTAAGTTGTCAGGATACAGTCAGGGCAATGAAGTTATACAAGCGAATCTGTTTCGGCGGCGCTAACTTCTTGAAAGATAAGCAGTTACAGTAAAAGCTGCTGCGGTTATTTCTGTCGGCTGCTGTCCGGGTTGCTGCCGGCTTGTCTGCTATCTTTTGCAAATTTGCCTAAAGGAATGAAGAATTTTTCCTGCCCGACCTTGCCCGAAAAGATCCTGACGCCAAAGACTTTCTCGATTTGCTCCGGGGAGAAAACATCTCTGGCGCGGCCGTACTGGTAACTGCTATCGGCTCCGAGAAGTAGAGTTTCGTCTGCGTATTGGGCTGCCAGGTTGATATCGTGCGTTACGGCTACGATAGTTTTACCTTTTTCAAGCTGCATCCTTTTGAGCAAATCATATATACCAACCTGATGTTTCAAATCCAGAAAGCTCGTTGGCTCATCCAGAAGCAAAATGGCCGTGTTTTGTGCGAGTGCCCTTGCAATGAAAACTCGCTGCCGCTCGCCTCCGCTCAGGCTTGAGAGCGTTCGCGAGGCAAAATGAGCTGTGTCGGTTGCCTTGAGCGCTTCGCTGACTATTTCCCTGTCGGCTTTGTTCTCAAATCCCATTTGGCTATAATAAGGCGTTCTTGCCATTAAAACCATCTCGATTACCGAAAAGCCAAATACCGGCACGAATTCCTGCCGCACAACCGCTACTTTGGCGGCGAGGGCCTCGGTGCTGTATGATTCTATCGCTGCTGCATCAATTCTTATCGAGCCTGATTTGGGCACCAGCGTTCCACAGAGCAGATTAAGCAGTGTAGTTTTACCCGTTCCATTCGGCCCTGCTATCACCAGAAACGTCCCTGGCATTACTTCAAAACTCAGGTCCCTCAGAACCTCAACCCGTGTTTCCGTTTTGCGGCCTATTACAAAATGGTGTCCGTCAGGATACCCAAAACTCAAATGGTTAACTTCTATGGTGCTCATTTGCTTAACCAGCCAACCTTATGCGTGTGCTTAACCAGCAAGACCAGGAAGAAAGGCCCACCCACAATGGCCGTCACCACACCAACAGGCAATTGCGCAGGAGCAACGACGATACGCGCCAGCGTGTCAGCAGCCACCAGGAATATCGCCCCGACAATACCACTTAACGGAAGCAACTGACGGTGGTCGGGGCCAAATACCAGTCGAACTGCGTGCGGAACGACCAGCCCCACAAATCCTACAAGACCGCTCAAGCTGACCGCAACAGCGGTTATAAGGGCCGCGACCGCAAAGGCAATTGTCCGGGTCCTGGCAGTGTTTACGCCCATACTTCTGGCATCGTCCTCACCGAAGCTGATGGCATTTAACTGTGGACTGATGTAAAATAGCGCGAACATCCCTGCCGCTACACATCCTGCCCCAAGCCACAGGACAAGAAAATCTTCTTCGGTCATATTGCCCATCAGCCAGAATATCGTTGTTTGCATCTGTTGGCTTTTTGCTATCGATGTTAAAAACATAATCACTGCTGAAAAGAAGGCGTTGACCACCACCCCTGCAAGCAGCAAGCCCGTCACGTGAGATTTTCCCGTCACTCGGCCGATGAACCACACCAGCCAGACTGTCCCCATCGCCCCTGCAAATGCGAAAACCGCTATCGGTGACCGCCCCCACAGCGTCCAGCTAAATCCGCTGATGACTGCGATAATTGTCCCGAGTCCAGCGCCGCTTGATATACCAAGTATATATGGGTCTGCAAGGGGATTGCGCAAAAGCGCCTGGAAAACGACGCCTGAACACGCAAGCGCAGCTCCAACTATGCAGGCGAGAATAATCCGGGGCAGTCTGACCTGCACAAATATTTCGTAGTCAGGATTTATAGCTTCCTGTCCCCCAACCTGAGCCAATACCGCTTTTAATGAAATGCTTTCTGTACCCATCAAAGAGCACACAAACATCACCGCCGCCAGCACTACAAGTGCTAATGTGAGCCTCACGCCCAACTTCCTTGCTGTTAATAATTCCTTCATTACTTCAGTTCTCAAAAAGCTCCGGTCTTAAGCACTTAGCGATTGTTTCCACCCCCTCATACAGTCGGGGCCCAAGCCGGGATACCGTATCGCCGTCTATAACGTAAACTCGCCTGTCTCTCACGGCCGGCACATTCTTAAACTTACTCCAATGCTGCAACGCCTTATCCTGTTGTTTGGCGAGGTCCTCTTGCTCCATCGCCGGTTCAATTATAACATCTACACCACAGGCAATGACCTGCTCGGCCCCGATTGGCGGATACTTATGCACCGTTGGCCCGATAGCGTTTTCACCGCCTGCCAGTTCAATCATCTCGTTGACAAAAGTATCCCGTCCGGCCACCCGCAAGGGCTCTCTCTGAACAACCCAGAGTAGCCTCACCCTGTTATTTGTGCCGACCAAGGCCGAGAGGTTATCCAATTTTTTCCTGATGTCACCCACTAATTCATTTGCTTCACACCGCTTGCCGGTCGCTGCACCAATTTTTTCAATCGCCTCGAAAAGCTCGCTCACCTTTTCAATGTTCAGTGTCAAGCTGTTATAGCCGATTCGTTTCAGTCGCTGAGCGAGATTTCTTTGCTGGCTGAATCCAAGTGTAATTGCGAGGTCCGGCTTAGCCGCTATCACCGCTTCGATATTCGGCTGCCAAAAGGTCCCTGCTTTGCTCTTGTCGGCTGTTTCCGGAGGGTAGTCACTGTCATTGGAGACCGCGACGATTTTTTCATCCAAACCTAAAGCAAAAAGTACCTCTGTGAGGTTCGGGGCCATTGAGACAATTCTGTTCACCTGGCTCGGCAGGGGGGCAACGCCGCGGTCTTCCTGGAAACCGAATATCGCAAATCCTGCGCCCATCCAGCACAGGATTATCAGCAATAGCCACCACCACTTGTTCATTACGTTCTCTTAAACTGCTTTTCCAAATCGCTTGTCGAGAATTTTATTGTAGTGGGCCTGCCGTGGGGACACCGACTCGCTCTTTCGGCGGTTTCTCTATCTGCGAGCAGCTGTTCCATTTCGCTGTCGCTTAGCTTTTGGCCGGCCTTGATTGCCGCTTTACACGCAGCCATATTCAAAATCTCATCAAGTAATCTTTCTGCATCAAGCCCCACATCCTTGTCAGTAAACAAATCGATTAAATCCTGAACG
>DAOVNI010000195.1 GCA_030630315.1 Phycisphaerae bacterium
CTGCTCATCCTGCATTCTCGGCTTGACCCACTCGAGATACCAGTCGCAAAAGTCATTCCAGAAAAATCTGTAAAGCTGTGCTAACGGCTCGCTGTATTTGAATTCGTTTAAGGACTCGCCAACCTCAGCGATAGTTTGCGCCAGGCGGGAAAGAATCCACCTATCGGTGATTGTCATTTTGTCTTTGTCAAATTTGCCCGGCTCAATTCCCTCGAGATTCATCAAAGCAAAACGTGATGCGTTCCAGAGCTTATTACAGAAATTTCGCCCGATGTCAAACTTCGGCGAAGTGTTTTCCACCCGACCATCCGGCAGGGTCATTTTTACCACCGGCATCCGAATATCCTGCGTATCTGTCGTCATACTGGCCAGAGTAAATCGCATCGCATCGGCACCATGACTGTCAATAATCACCAGCGGGTCAATCCCGTTACCCAGGCTCTTGGACATCCTGCGTCCTTCGCCATCCTGAATCATCGCGTGGATATACACATCGCTGAACGGGATATCCCTGGCGCAATACTGGCCCATCATCAGCATACGCGAGACCCACAGGGTGATAATGTCACGGGCGGTACAAAGCACGTCGCCCGGATAGAATGTTTTAAGCTCCGGCGTATCATCCGGCCAACCCATCGTACTAAACGGCCAAAGCGCCGAACTAAACCAAGTATCCAGAACATCCGGGTCCTGGACTAAGTCATCGCAGCCGCACTTTTCGCAGCTTGTGGGGTCTTTCATACCGGTGTTGGTTTGGCCGCATTTTTGACAGTACCAAATCGGAATCCTGTGTCCCCACCAGAGCTGTCGGCTGATAGGCCAGTCTCGCAAGTTTTCCAACCAGCTTTGGTAAGTCTTAGCATAACGTTCCGGGACAAATCGCAGTCTGCCATCAAGCAGCGGCTTTAAGGCCAGACCAGCTAAAGAATTTACCGGCACATCGGTTCCTTCGATTGACCCGGAGCCAAATTTTTCTTTCGAGTGCTCGATGGGCTTTTTGACTGCGATGTACCATTGGTCAGACAGATATGGCTCGATAGGCACGTGGCTGCGGTAACTGTGTCCGACCTCGTGGTCGTATTCGCGAACATCCTCAAGCAGGTTTTCCTGACGGAACCATTCAACAATGGCCTCACGCGCCTCGAAACGATCCATACCTATTAAGTTCTCAACGTCTTCATTTTTAATCTCGTTCCAGTCCGCCCAGCCGTATTTATCACTGATTGAGCCGTCTGGTGCCATCACGTTAAGAAAAACATATTGCCACGGATCTCCTTCATATTCTACTGGTATAACTACTTCAGCAATCTCTTCATAACGACGTTCACCAATTGCATAGTCATCCGGGTCGTGGGCGGGGGTCACCTTCAAGAAACCGGTAGAAAACCTCGCCTTTTCGTC
This sequence comes from Phycisphaerae bacterium, assembly GCA_030630315.1. GTDB lineage: Bacteria > Planctomycetota > Phycisphaerae > Sedimentisphaerales > Anaerobacaceae > JAUVYQ01. The sequence continues at coordinate 1,402 of DAOVNI010000195.1, forward strand.
TTCGCTTTCAGCGTCGGGCAGAACAACATGCTCATCGGCGATGATAGGGATGATGCGACCTACGATTGGAAGCCGGACTTTTTTACCGAGCAGATATTCAGCACGCTTATCTGCCGGATTCATCGCAACGGCTGTATCACCGAGCATCGTCTCCGGCCGGGTCGTGGCGACAGTAACATACTCAATGCTTTGTCCTGTAATCTCGACCGGCTCGACAAGCGGATAACGCAAATACCAGAAATGTCCCTGTACCAGCTCGTGTTCGACTTCGTCATCAGCCAATACTGTCTGTGTGGCCGGGTCCCAGTTGACCAGCCGTTTGCCTCGATATATCAGTCCATCCTTAAAGAGCTTAAAAAACGCAGCACGAACGGCTTTTGCGCAGACCTCATCCATAGTGAACCGGGTCCGCTGCCAGTCGCACGAACAGCCCATTGCCTGCAGTTGTTCAATAATCCTGGCCTCGTATTCGTCTTTCCAGGCCTGCACGCGGGCGATGAAGTCCTCGCGTGCAAAGTCCGTCCGCCGCTTGCCCTCTTCTGAGAGGATACGTTTCTCAACGACCGTCTGGGTGGCGATGCCGGCGTGGTCGGTCCCCGGCATCCAGAGAGTATTATATTTTTGCATCCGGCGGAACCGAATCAGGATGTCCTGCAATGTGTTATTCAGTGCGTGACCAAGGTGCAGCGGTGCCGTTACGTTAGGCGGCGGGATAACGATAGTATAGTTCTTTTTCTCCCGCCCATCGCTGGAAGCTTCAGCGTGAAAGTATTGGCCGGAGAACCAGATTTCGTTTGCCTGCCTCTCTATCGTCTCCGGCTCGTAAACTTTCGAAAGCTCTTCGCCCATAACTTACCCAATCGTTTGCCTATAAAAAATTCCGGCCCAAGCATAGCAGCCGGAATATTATTTTAGCAAAGACAGGCAGGAATGTAAAGCACACAATTAAACGCAAATCAGGCATTTCTGCTTGCTGTTGTGATGATTAGTTACGCGGGCTGATTTAGCTTAATCGAGGTTCATTGTCATCAGGAACTCTGCGTTGGTTCGGCACTTGGCAAGCCTGCCTTTGAGCAATTCGATTGATTCGGTCGGGTTCAATTCGCTAAGGACTCTACGGAGCCGATATACAAGCTGAAGCTCCTTTGGGTCGAGCAGTAATTCTTCCCTCCTGGTTCCGCTTCGGCTGATGTCTATGGCCGGCCAGATTCTTCTATCGACAAGGCGCCTGTCGAGGTGCAATTCCATATTTCCGGTTGCCTTAAACTCCTCAAAAATCACCTCGTCCATTTTCGAGCCGGTGTCAATTAACGCGGTCGCAAGAATACTCAGCGAACCGCCGTCTTCGACATTTCTTGCTGCACCGAAAAATTTCTTAGGCATCTGCATTGCGCCGGCATCGACACCGCCGGTCAGGATTCTACCCGAGTGCGGCATCTCGGTATTATAGGCACGGGCGAGGCGGGTTATCGAGTCCAGCAGGATTACCACGTCCTTGCCGTACTCGACAAGTCGCTTTGCCTTTTCGATTACGACCTCCGCTACCTGGCAGTGACGCGAGGCGGCTTCATCAAAAGTGGAGCTTATGACCTCAACGTCTTCAGCGGTTTTCCGCTGCATTTCCGTAACTTCTTCGGGCCGTTCGTCAATCAGAAGCACTATCAGTTTTATGTCAGGATGATTTGTACTGATGGCGTTTGCCATTTTTTGCAGCAGAATTGTCTTGCCGGTTCGCGGTGCGGCAACAATCAGCCCACGCTGACCCTTCCCTATCGGCGTTACCAGATCAATTATTCGCATATTTAGTTCTTCTGCCGTGGTCTCGAGTATAAAACGCTCCTCCGGATGCAATGGTGTCAGGTCGCTGAATACCACCTTTTCCGCGAGGCTATCGGGGTTTTCATAGTTAATCGCTTCAACGCGCAGAAGAGCAAAATACTTCTCCGAATCTTTCGGCGGCCTGATTTGTCCTGATACAGTGTTTCCGGTTCGCAGGCCGAAACGCCTGATTTGAGACGGTGAGACATAGATGTCGTCCGAAGATGACAAATAGTTATAACTCGAATTTCGCAGAAATCCGTAACCGTCCGGCAGCACTTCCAGTACGCCTTCGCCGTACATCAGGCCGTTCTGGCGAATACGCTCCTTGAGAATTTTGAAAACCAAATCCTGCTTCTTGAGGGCGCTGTATTCTGCAATGTTTTCATTCTTGGCAATATCGTGCAGCTCTGCGACGGTCAGTTTCTGCAAATCCATCAAATACAAGTTGCCTTTTTTAATCCGCTCGTATTTCGCATGTGTGGATTCTTCCTCAAGTTTTTTGGCTCGCAGGGCTTCGTCATCGGTCTTGGCGCCGGCGGCCTTCTCAGCCGTAGCCGTGGCCGAGTCGGGCTCTTGCTGTCCCGATACATCGGGATTCGCTTGTTCGGCGGCAGCTTGTTCTTCTGCGACGGCCTTTTTCTTTGCGGTTTTGCGTTTTTTTGTTGTCCCTTTTTCGGTTTTTGCAGCGGCTTTAGCCATATTTACTCCTTTTCCATTTGCGAGAATCTACGATTCCACAGAATAACTTTCCCGTAGGAATTCAATAGGATTTGAACTTTGAATAGAAATAAAACTTTTATATCAAAAACGAGTAACACTAATACGAGTGCTCTACGATAAGCCC
>DAOVNI010000063.1 GCA_030630315.1 Phycisphaerae bacterium
ATTTTCAGGCAGGAAAATCCTCCTCATCGTAGATTAACCGTGCCGGACCATAGAGAAATTGCAAAAGGCACTTTGAGGGCTATTATACGCCAGGCAGGGTTAACTGTGAATGAGTTTGAAAAATTATTACAATGAGCACGGGATTGCGATGGTGTTTACGGGCAAGAGGCATTTCAAGCACTGATAGGAAGGGCGTTTTGCAAAATTACGGATTTCGTACTTAGGCGCGGAGCGGGTCAGGGCGGCCACACGGGGCCGCCCCTACGGTTCTGCGGCCGTATCGGTTTTTTCCCAAAAAGTGCTTTTTTGCTCTTGACCTAACTGAGTTAGGTGTGTACAATGTAACTACATATAAACAAAGAGGTGTTTTTTCGTGGGTGCTTTAATGAAAACCCGTATTGTAAAAATAGGCAATTCGCAGGGCATTCGTATCCCAAAGCTTTTGCTCCGTCAGCTTCAGTTACGCGGGGAAGTAGAATTGGCGGTCAAACACAATCAATTGGTGATCCAGCCAAGCCAACGACCACGCCAGGGCTGGGAGGAAGAGTTTAAAAAGATGGCTGAGAGACAAGATGACCACCTGTTAGATGAAGATGCGATAAACCCGTCACAATGGGATACGGACGAGTGGCAATGGAACTAAAACGTTTCGATGTCTATTTGGTCAATCTGGACCCGACTGTAGGTAAAGAAATCAAGAAGACACGTCCCTGTCTGGTGGTATCGCCTGATGAGATGAATAGGCATATTGCAACTGTCATTGTTGCTCCGATGACGACCAAAGGACGGCAATATCCAACTCGTGTGTCCTGCCAATTCCAGGGGAAACATGGTCAGATAGTGCTTGACCAATTACGTACTGTGGACAAAGTGAGGTTGGTTAAAAAGCTCGGTCACATTGGCTCAAAGAAGCGACAAACCGTTTTAGCGGTGCTTAGCGAGATGTTTGCAGAATAGAATAAACAAGGAGTAAGTCTATTGCCCAGCCAGTGTGGCAGCGTCAAGCGAAAGCTTGGCGATAGACGCCTGCGGTAGCGAATCGTGAGTCACTTGCGTGTTTTTATTCCTGCGGCTTTTCGGAGTTTGGCTATCATATCTGTTTTTTCCCAGGTGAAGTTTGGCAGGTTTCTTCCGAAGTGTCCGCCATAGGAGGTTTCGGCGTAGATTGGGCGGGCAAGTTTTAAGTGCGCAATCATTTTCTTGGGGGTCAAAGGAAAAAGCCTTCTTATAATTTCACTTATCTTTTTCTCGCTGATTTTCGCAGTTCTTTCGGTATCTACAAGGACGGAAATAGGTTCGGCTACACCAATGGCGTAAGATAACTGGATTTCGCAGGCGTCTGCGAGTCCTGCAGCGACGACGTTTTTTGCTATGTATCGTGCCATATAGCTTGCGCTTCTGTCAACCTTTGTAGGGTCTTTACCGCTGAAGCATCCGCCGCCGTGGCTACCTCTTCCGCCGTAGGTATCAACGATGATTTTTCTGCCTGTCAGTCCGCAGTCGCCCTTTGGGCCTCCTATTACGAATCGGCCGGTCGGATTGATGTGGAATATGATGTTTTTGTCAACGAGGCGTTTCGGCAAAACTGGGAGGATGACTTTTTCGATGATTTGTTTTCGCAACTGTTTATACGTTACGGACGGCGCGTGCTGAGTTGCGACGACGACTGTGTGAATGCGTTTTGGTTTGCTGTTCCCTCGGCTTCGCTCGGGACAGGCTTCGTATTCGACCGTTACCTGACTTTTGCCGTCCGGTCGCAGCCAGGGGATTTTTCGAGTTTGTCTGGTTTTTGCCAATCGATTTGTTATAGCGTGTGCGAGCTGAATCGGCATCGGCATAAGTGCCGGTGTTTCCCTGCAGGCATATCCGAACATTAAGCCCTGGTCGCCGGCACCCTGTTCTTCGTGCAGGCCTGTTCCTTCGGTTACTCCCTGTGAGATGTCAGCGCTTTGATTGTCAATTGAAACAATTACGGCGCAGTCATCGCCATCGAAACCTATGGCCGGGTCGTCGTAGCCGATTTTTTTGATTGTCTTTCTGACGACGCCCGGGATGTCAACATATGCTTTTGTTGTGATTTCGCCGGCGACTACGACCAGGCCGGTCGTTACCAGTGTTTCACAGGCCACTCTGCTTTTCGGGTCCTGTGCGAGCATTGCGTCAAGGATTGCATCGGATATGTGGTCGGCCACTTTGTCGGGATGGCCCATTGTTACGGACTCACTGGTGAAGAGGTACTCGTTGGTGTCACAATGAGGGTTATTGTGAATCAATTTTTTTACCATTTGTGGTTTACCCTTTCAGCGGCTGGTTGTATTTTTACTCAAGACCGGCGAAGTGTATGATAACGATTGTTTGTGCATAGTCAAACTAAAAATAATTGATGCGAGGCGGACGGTTTTTGAATTTATCGATTATTACTTTTTCGAGCCATCGTTGAGTCTCCAATCATATCCTATATATTTAACGGAATAATTCCGTACTTCAAGAAAAGATATGTCCTGCCTGGAAATGTAATTGGTGAGGAAATTCAAGACGGCCCTGGTTGCGGGCTGCTGGTCTTTAAATTTTTTGTCTGTACCATATTTGCTTATAAACTCTTTTCCGTACCGGGTTGGTTGAAGTATAGCGGAAAGATAAAATATTTGCCTGTCTCTGTCTATTTTGAATGCGCGAGGGCTGGAGAGAAATCTTTTGGTCTGGTCGTCCAGCTGTTTGTAAAGCTTGTGTCCGTAATACGGCTCATTGCGCAAAGGCGGGCTGGAGAGGCAGGCCCCGGATATGGCAAAAAATACTCGCGGCTCGTTAAACTGTTTGCGGAAAAGCCGGCGTTCGACTTCCAAAAGGGTGAATTCCTCACCTGTTACGGTAAATTTTTGTTTGCCGATGCCACCAATACGTTTGTCGATGTGCCTGATACTGTCAGGGCCCCAGCCCGGGAAAATGCGGAGCAGCCGGTACGATTTAATAGGATAATTGTCGACAATTATCTTGAGCATTTTTATGTTGTACGCGTTGAGCCAGAAGGCGATTTTGTCCTCTTTGGGCCAAGCATTATATTCGTTTGGGTCGAGTTTGGCGAATTCATCCAGGAGCTTGTTTAAATCTGGCCTTTTATACCTTAGTTTTTTATAGTTAACCATTCCCTTGTCGTTGACGAAGTTGTTTAAGATACGGGCACATTTGTCGTGAAAAGAAACTTTGGTGACAGGTTTGGGCTTTGGGCGTTCGACTTTTGGAGGTTTGGTCTTGGGTGGTTCGACCTCATTAGGTTCGGTCTTAGTAGGGTCGACTTCGTTAGGTTCAGATTTAGCGGGGTCGACCTCGTTAGGTTCGGCCTTAGTGGGTTTGACCTCGTTAGGTTCGGCCTTAGTGGGTTTGACCTCGTTAGGTTCGGCCTTAGTAGGTTCGATATCGGGCTTTCCGGAGGTGCAGCCGGCGATAAAGACCAATACGGTTAGCGAAGTTATGAAAGTAACAAGGCACTTGGTCATTTTTTAGCTTCCAATAAATGATTACGCAATTTTTCAGCTATAAAAATTACTCAATTTTACATTAGCATAAGACATCAGGCAATAAATGCAATGGTTTGTTAGTTGTTTTTATCGTATTTTTAGAGAGAAGACTTAATTTTAGCCTTTCAGGACGGCAAGTGGGACCATTCGCGCGACGGTTTTTGCCCAGCCGCATTCGACAACAATTCTGACGACTTCGTCAATGTCTTTGTAGGCGTCCGGCGCTTCTTCCTTTATTTTGCGTCTATTGCCGGTGATGAGCTTTATACCTTCCATACTGCGTTTGAATCGTTCATCGCTAATCCTGGCCGGCGTAATAACTCTGCCTCTGCGGATTTTTCCGAGGGCGGCGGTGCGGCTCATCACTCTGCCTGCTCCGTGGTTGACCGAACACAAAGATTCATCGGAATTGCCTGTTCCGACAAGCAGAAAACTTGCGGTACCCATTGAGCCGGGGGTTATTACAGGCTGGCCGATATTTGCGAAGGCGGTTGCGGCCATACGTCCGGGCCCGAAGGCTCGGGTGGCACCTTTGCGGTGTACCCAGAGGCGGTTTCCTTCGTGAGTTTCAAGCTTTGCCATATTGTGAGCGACATCGTAAACCAATTTGAGCGGTGTTGGGCCGAACATCCTGTTAAAGCAACGTCTTACAAGCAGTGCCATAATGTGGCGATTTGTGAAAGCGAAGTTTGCGGCGGCGGCCATTGCGGCGATGTAGTTTTTACCGGCGTTGGTTTCGGTAGGCAGGTATGAGAGCATTTTTCTTCTTTCGGCCATTTCGGGTCTTCCGGCGGCGATACTCATATATCGGTCGGCGATTTCAAAGCCGAAGCGGCGTGAGCCGGAGTGTATCATTACAACGATTTGATTTTCAAAAAGGCCGAAGGTTTTCGCTAAGGCAGGGTCAAAGACTTCCTGAACGTATTGAATTTCGATGAAGTGGTTTCCGCCTCCGAGTGTGCCGAGCTGGCCGGAACCTTTTTGTATTGCGGCTTTTGGTACTGCGGCGGGGTCGGAGGGCAGGTGGCCATTTTCTTCGATTCTTTTAAGGTCGTCGGCGAACTCATCAGGGTCGAATGCCTCCCAGGCCTGGTGGCTGATTCTTTGTGCGAGTGTAGGTACGGCGGCGGCGCCCTTATTGATGACGAGCTCGATGCCGGCTTTGTCCAACGGCAAATTTGCCTTGCCTTCGCCGAGCGGGATGTCACGGGCGATGGAGACAGCGATTTTGTCGGTGTCGATGTCGCCTTTCGAGAATGGTGTGCGCAAGAGGCGCATACCGCAGTTTATATCGTATCCGACGGCGGCGGGCATTATGGCGCTGTCGAGTCCCATCACGGCCCCGATAGGTATGCCGAAGCCGACGTGGATATCGGCGGTGGCGAGTACCTTCTTTGCCGGCGGCAGAGAGGCGGCATCGCAAAGCTGACGGACGGCGTCGGGTTCGAGCTTGATGGCTTCGGAGGCGAAAATGGTTGCATCGGTAACCATCCGGCCTTGGCGTTCCATATACAGCCGTAAGGGGTCTGTGCGAACAAGTTTTGAGGATAGTTCGTCCATAATATAAACTGTTTAATAAAGAGTTATGGTTTGTCAACCCCGCCCCTCGGCCCGCTCCTCGGATAGTCGGGACGAAACTACTCGACTACGGAGGGGCTGGGTCAACCCAAATTCCAGTCTGCTTAATGTTTTACATTTTTTATGAGCGTTTTGTTCTGCTGTAGCCCTGTTTTCTGTACTTTTCAAGCAGCTTTGTCAGCCGGTCAACGATTTGGGGATATTCGTCCCAGAGATTTTTGCTCTCGGCGAAATCCTCTTGCAGATTGTATAGCTGCCCCTCAGGCTCGCTTAGCTTTGGCTTGATTGTTTTCGGGTTGCTAAAGCCCCCGGAGCCGCGGCCAAGTATCAGTTTCCATTTTCCCCGGCGAATGGCGAACATACCTGAGCCGGAATGATGCACGATGGCCTCACGGATTGGCCCGTCGAGCTCTTGTCCCAATAGCACCGGCAGGATGTTGTAACTGTCTTCAGCGGCGTTTTCCGGCAGTTTCTCGCCGACAATAGCGGCGGAGGTAGCGATAAGGTCTGTCAGGCAGATGGTCTGTTCGGTGGTGGTGGCGGTCTTTATTCTGCCGGGCCAGCGTGCAACAAATGGCACCCGGTGGCCGCCCTCCCAGATGTCTGCTTTCTGGCCTCTCAGCTCACCGCAAGATTTGTGCCCGTATTTAGCGTTCTGGTCGGTGCGTGCGCCGTTGTCGCTGGTGAAGATAATCAGGGTGTTATTTGTCAGATTCAAGCGGTCAAGAGTTTTCAAGATCGCCCCGACCGACCAGTCAGCTTCGTGGATGAAGTCGCCACGGATGCCCATCTGACTGGTGCCGCGGAACTTTTTGTTGGGCGTTAGTGGAAGGTGAATGTTGCAGATGGGAAAGTACAAGAAGAAGGGTTTGTCCTTATTGCGCTCGATGAATTTCACGACCTTATCTGTCTGGACGAGGGCAATCTGTTCGTGCCTGCGTTTCGGTGGAATTGGTTGTTTTTCACCTGTTCCTATTACCTCGATGACTTCGTCCTCACGACGGTCGAGCACGTAATGGTTTTCGACATAGACAAAAGGCGGCCAGTTGTTGCTGACAGGGACGCCGAAGTAGTAATCGAAACCGACCTCGAGTGGCCCGGGCTTGAGTTCGCCGTTCCAGTTTGGTTTTTTTTGTCCAAAACCGAGATGCCACTTGCCGACACAGGCGGTAGTGTAACCGGCGGCTTTCAACATTGATGCGACGGTCGTGCGGTCTTTTTCGAGCAAGAGGGGCGCATTCGGCCTACACACACCTTTTTTCAGCCGGCTTCGCCAGCAGTACCGTCCTGTGAGGACGCCGTAGCGTGTTGGTGAGCAAACCGCAGCCGGCGTATGGGCATCGGTAAATCGCATGCCTTCTGCGGCGATGCGGTCAATGTTCGTGGTCCTGACCTTCGTTGCACCGTAACAACTCAAATCACCGTAGCCGAGGTCGTCAGCCATAATGAATATGATGTTTGGTTTATCCGTGGAGGTTTGGGCGGCGGACGGCTTTGTATTGCCCATACATCCCTGTATCGCCAGTGAAGCTGCTGCCAGGCCCGCGGCTTTGATAAAATCGCGTCTGTTGGTTTTGTGCTTCATAAAAGTACCTCTTAGTTGCGGTTTTTATTATCCTTTGATGTATGGACTTAAAAAAATAACAGCCCGATTATACCAGCATTAACGATTTATGGACAGATACTTCTGTGAATATAGTAAAGAAAAACTTCTTATTAGACGAGTGTAGAATAGGCGAGCCGGGGTCTGAATTTGCTTGACAAAAGCCGGTGTTAACGTTAATCTGGATAATATTGAACGCAGGTCAAGGGTGAAATCTGCTTGTTTTTGAGGGTGTTTATAATAATGAGGGGTAAACGGACGTTTTTGAGTGTTCTGGCGGCATTTTTGGTTTTAGCGATGCATTCGGGTTCTGAGGCCGTCAATACCAGGGCGATCAACAGGGTGCAGAATAAGGGGGTGCTTGACAGCAGTGATTTTCAGATTATTGACGATTTTGTGAATGAGGCGGTGCGAGAATTGGTCAGGACCAAAGACGAAGGTTTTTCGTCTATAGCAACGATTCGTTCGGTCATTCTGGCCCGCCGCTCGAGCAAGACGAGCGTTCAAGCCCAATATGCCGAACAGTTTTCCAAGTCGGCCCTTAAATACATCTCTTCAGGCTTTCAAGACGCCGAGAAACTAACGCTGGAAGATCGCAAGCTCAAGGTAAAGGTTAATCTTTTGATTCTGATGGATGGTCTTCGCGATGTGCGGTTGGCGGATTTGGCTATCGGGATGCTGAAGGATAAGAATATGGTTATTCGCTACCTTGCGGTTCATTCTCTTACTAACGCGGGTATTGTAAAGCAATTAAATTCTGCAGGGGCGGACAATTCTAAATTGGCGCGCCGCATCGTCGAGCGCCTCGGCGAGCTGGTTGACAAGTCCGGTCCTGAGGTGATACGCTTAATGGCTGAATTTGCGGCTGCGGTGAAAGTTGCGCAAGGCGAGGATTTATTAGGCCAGATAGCTGATATGCGAATGAAAAGATACGCTGACTGGACGGTGAAATATGAACTTCTGGATGCTACCATCTTAAAATTGCTGTACAAAAAGATAACTTCCCCCCCCTTCTTGCTTTCGCAAGAAAGCAGGGGGGGCCGCTTCGGGCAGCTATATTCTTACGTGCTCCAGAGATATGTTAAGGGGCGGGATTCTCTAAGTGCAACCCAGAAACATCAACTGGCTTCGGTACTGGTGGAGATAGAG
>DAOVNI010000217.1 GCA_030630315.1 Phycisphaerae bacterium
AGAGATTAAGTTTTGAATGCGCCTGTCAGAAGTGAATCTATCGATTTTGAATTATGGTTTTTTGGTTTGTTGAGAGAGGTGTTAGAATTAGCTTAAAGCGAAAAGCTAAAAGTGTAAAGTGAAAGATGAAATACGAAATTCGAAATCCGAAGTACGAAACAAACTTGTCTGACGACAGTCAAGATTCGAATGACCAAAATACAAAATTCAAAACTGACACAAAGTGTCATTGCGAGGAGTGCAGCGACGAAGTAATCTTGACCATTCGTAAGTCAGAGATTGCCACGCCAACCTTTGGTTGGCTCGCAATGACATTTTGAGATTGTTTCGGGTTTTTGATATTCGGCATTCGGATTTTATTAGTGGATGGTTTTTTAGTTTGATAAGAGAGGTTATTGAATGTCTGAACCAAAAGATTCGTTGAAGGAAGCTAGGCAAAACGGCGGAAAACAGGGAGCCGGGAGGAATTTTCGTCGGTTCCTGTGGTTTATCGTCTTTGCCGCAGTTGCTTATTTAATTGTGCGAAACATCAGTGCTTTTGGCAATGTGCTGCTGGTTGTGCTTGGGTTTGGGGCGTTTGTTCTTGTTCACGAATTCGGTCATTTCATTGTTGCCAAGCTCTCGGGGATAAAGATTGAGGTGTTTTCAATCGGCTTTCCGCCTACTTTGGCGGGTATTTTGAGGACAGAGGGAGGCTGGCGTGTTCGTATTTTGCCGAGGTTTTTCCCGAAAGAAAATGACGAGTCGGGCAATGGACGGCTGAGTTTTACGATAGGCAGCAAGGCCAGGGCGGGCGAGACGGAATATCGTATCGGCCTTATTCCGTTCGGGGGCTTTGTCAAGCTGTTCGGGCAGGAGGACATCGGTTCGGCCAAGGCCAGTGACGACCCGCGCTCGTTTGCTAATAAGCCGGTTAGTACTCGTATTGGCGTTTTAGCAGCAGGGGTTGTCTTTAACGCTATCAGCGCTGTTGTCATTTTTATGATAGTTTTCCTTGTCGGGATAAGACTGACACCGCCTGTTGTTGGCGTTGTGATACCGGATTCGCCGGCGGCGCACGCGGGTCTAAAGCCGGGAGATGAGGTAATTAAAATTGGCGGAAAGAGTGACGACCTTGACTTTGGCAATATCGCTATAGCGGCGGCTTTGTCGGGTGTAAACGAAGAGGTTGCGTTAAGAATAAGGCGCGAGGACGGAGCCGAAGAAGATTTTTCGCTTGTTGCCGAGCGGCGGTCTGGGATGCCGATGAAAGATTTTGGCATTTTACCGGCGCAGAGTTTGACTATTGCCAAGGTCCGCGATGCCGAGGAATTACTTGAAAGAACGGGTCTGCGTCCCGGGGACCGAATTAAATCTGTTAATGGCAGGGACGTGGAAACGTACTGGGAGTTGGAGTATGAAGTTGCTGGCGTTCTTGTGCCGGCGGTAACACTATCGGCTGAAAGAATCGACCCGGTTTCGAAGAAAAGCGAGTTAGTTGAATCGCAGCAGATTCGGCTGGATTGGAGGCCTGCAAACAAGGAAGTTAAGTCCGAATCGGACCTTAGCCACATTTACTCCATGGTGCCGCGTTTGCGGATAGGGGTTGTTGATACTGAGTCCGGGCTGCAAGAGGGTGATATTATTCTTGCGATTGGTGATGTTGCAAATCCCACTTATAAAGAGATGCGTGAGGTTACTACAGAATACGAGAAAAGAAAACTTCCCATCAAAGTATTACGAGTGGATGCCAATGGGCTTGAAGAAGAGCTTACAGTTACCGTTGTGCCCAAACGTCTGCGAGGTGGCGACCGAGTATTGATTGGTATTATTCCTGTGCTTGATGCTGAGCGTGCAGTTGTTGCCAAGACGATTGATGCGGAAGGTGGGCCGGTTGGGTTGGCGATTCCCCGTGGGGCTGCGATAACGGCTGTCGATGGTACCCGCGTGTCAAACTTTTACGATATTATCAGGGAAATCAGCCAGTATGCCGGTGAGCGAATCACGATTGATTGGCGAATAGATGAGGAAACAGCGGGGGGTGTTTCTTTGAATGTAGGCACTGCCGGAGAGTTTGTTACTGTCAAATCCACTTTTGATGAATTCGTTCCGTTTGAGGATTTGAAGAGACTTTACCAGGCCAGCGGTCCTGTTGAAGCAGTCGTGATGGGCTATAAAAAGACCGTTATGTTTATTGCTCAAACATACGTGACGTTAAGGCGTCTTGTTGGTGGGCTTGTCAGTCCGAAAGAGCTTATGGGGCCTGTAGGTATTATTAGTTTTAGCTATCGCATTGTTGCTGAACAGCCGTTTGTTTACTACGTTTACTTTCTTGGTCTGATAAGCGCCTGCATAGCAGTGTTTAACTTTTTGCCTCTGCCGCCTCTTGACGGAGGATTTGTTGTGCTTTTGCTGATTGAAAAAATCAAAGGTTCGGCGTTGAGTGAGCGAACGCAAGGTTATATTGCCTATGCCGGCTGGGTGCTTATCGGAGGGTTTTTTCTTTATGTAACTTTTAACGATATTGTCAGGAGCGTCAGGGGCTTTTTTTAGTTAAGCGGTTGCGGGTTGCGGGTTGCGAGTTGCGGGTTGCGAGTTGTGGGTAGAGATAGGGATGAGATTTATTTTGGCTGAAGAAAGGATTTGAAGGTGTTGGAAACGTTATTGGAAAAACTGTCTTGTGAGGGGTATCACGAAGGGCAATTCGGCGCTCTGAAAGAAGCAGACGGCGAAGTTTGTGAGTTGATAAGAAGAGAGTACGAACGGCTGCAAAATAGTATTCAACTTCTCGCGGCGGAGAACCGCTGCTCGCCGGCGGTTTTAGCGGCCCTTGGCTCGGTTGTTCAGAATAAGACAGCCGAGGGCTTTGTCGGGGCCAGATATCACGGAGGCTGCGAGGTTGTTGACGATGTGGAGACGCTTGCCGTGGCCAGGGCCAAAGAGGCCTTCGGCGCCAAGTATGCAAATGTACAGCCGCATTCCGGCACACAAGCCAACCAGATTGTCCTTATTGCGCTGCTGAACAGCGGCGATAAGGTGCTGAGTATGGGCTTAGACCAGGGTGGACATTATTCGCACGGGGCGGGAGATTCTTTCTCGGGTAAATTCTTTGATGTAGAAAGCTATTATGTTGACAGGGAAACTTTTCTTCTGGATTACGATGCTATCAGGCAGCAGACACTCAACTTCAAACCCAAACTTATTATATGTGGTGCCAGCGCCTATTCCAGAACGATAGATTTCAAAAAGTTTAGAGAGATTGCGGATGAGGTGGGGGCGTACCTTTTAGCAGACATCTCCCACATATCGGGATTGGTGGTGGCTGGCGCTCATCCTTCGCCTGTCAATTATGCGCATTTTACGACTACAAGTACGTATAAGCCGGGAGGGCCCAGGGGCGGTCTGATAATGATGGGCAAAGACTACGACCGGAAAATAAAAGTGGAAGGAAAGGATACAGCGTTATGGGAACGTCTTAAAAAAGCGACATTTCCGGGGGTGCAGGGGACGCCTTATTTGAATAATGTAGCGGCTAAAGCGGTTTTCTTTAAGGAAACGCTTTCCGATGGATACAGAGCCAGGCAATTCAAAATCATAGAAAATGCGAAAAGACTTGCGAATGACCTGCTGGATTTGGGATATGATGTTTTAACCGGCGGGACAGACAACCATATGGTCCTGATAAACGTTAGTAATTTGCGAGAGGGCTTGACGGGTGTCGTGGCGCAAAAGTGCCTTGAGGAGTGCGGCATAATTGTCGATATGAACAAGATGCCCTACGATAA
>DAOVNI010000051.1 GCA_030630315.1 Phycisphaerae bacterium
CTGGTGGTCGCCGAGTGTTTTGCTCCAGCGGGCTACCACCCCCGCCTGGTCCTTGCACATCACCCTGATATAAAACCTGCTTACAGTATCGCCGATTTTCTCTATCAGTGATTCTATTTCGCTCCTCGGTTTTAGATGCAGGTGGCGAAAGGTAGTAGCGGAATTGCCCAGAGCGACGTCGATAATATCCGCAACGACTGCACTTGCGGTTGGCATCATTCCAGCGCCCCGGCCATAGTACATTACCTGGCCGACCGCACTGCCGAAAACACTGATGGCATTAAACGGGCCATCGACACGCGCAAGCGGATTGTCCCGGGCAATAAAGGAAGGATGCACTCTCAGTGAGACTTTGTTGTCTTTGTTTTTTTGTCCGATTGCCAGCAATTTAAGGATGTAGCCCATTTCTCCGCCGTAGCGAATATCATCCTTCGAAATAGCTTCAATGCCCTCAACGAAAATATCGTCGAGTTTGATTTCGTATCCGAAGGCGATAGAAGCCAAGATAGCAAGTTTGTGGGCGCTGTCCTCGCCGCTGATATCGAGCGTGGGGTCTGCTTCGGCGTAGCCCTTGTCCTGGGCCTGGGCCAGGGCCTCGGAGAAATCCTCGTCTTTGCCGGTCATCTCGGAGAGAATGTGGTTGCAGGTTCCGTTGACGATGCCGTACATTGCAGTGATATTGTTTGCCAACAGACCAGTTCGGATGGCTGAAATAATCGGTATACCGCCCGCACAACTGCCTTCAAAAGCAATACAGCGGTTATTTTTGTGAGCGGCTTTGTAGAGTTCGCTGCCGTATTCGGCCAGCAGGGCCTTGTTGGCGGTAACGACGTCTTTGCCCGCTTTGAGCATTTTGAGCTGGACCTGTTTTGCTGCGTCGGTTCCGCCGATTAATTCGACGCCTATTTGAACGGTATCATCATTTAGCAGCCGGTTTATATCATTGGTAAGGATGCCGTCCGGCAGCTTTACCGGACGAGGAGATTCGGTGTCGGTATCGACCACGCAGGCAAGTTCCAGGCGCAGGCCGGTTTTAGCTGCTATGGAATCAGCGTCTTGTAGTATCAGCTTTGCAACGCCGCAGCCGATGGTGCCAAAGCCGACAAGCCCGACTTTTACTTGTTTTTCAGCCATATATATCTTTTGCCTCGTGAATCGAATCTCGCATTTTACGGGCAGTAGTTTATTAACTCAATAGTAAATCGTCAATAATCAATAATCAATTAACTTCGGTCAAGCAAAAACCGGCAAATAAACATTATAAGGAATTAGAATAAACGAAAAAAGCATTGAAGTGCTATTCAAAACTCATATAATTCAGTGAGGAGCAGTGGGGCTCCGATTTAACCGGAAAGGAAATTTGAGATGAAAACTGGAGGGAAAAATTCGCTCAGAGGACGGGTAATTGCCGAGTGGGAGGATACGGGCAAACCGAATTGGGGTATAAGGGAAACAATTGGGATATGCTTACTTGTTGATGCCGAATTGAGAGCAGAAAGACTTAACCCGGCACAAGAATTCCGCAAAGTGATTGAATCAAATAATTTAAAGTACATCCGAACTTGGGTATTAGGCTGTCACTTTTCCTGGCTTAATCCGAGGTGAATTTTGACTGATGGCGAGAATACAATGAGTAGCAGGGCGAAGATATTGGCAGTTTTAGGTTTTATTGTATTGATTATAGCTGGTGTCTACTACCTTTATATTGCCGCTAAACCGGCACCGGAAAAACCGGGGGGAATAAAGGCAATAAAGGCAATTGTTGATGAAGTCCACAATCTTGCTTCCAACGGCATTCCGGCTTCGGTTGTCTTTGCCAAAAAGCTTACAAACGTGCTTTCTGCTCATAATGTGTCGCTACCGGATAAATTAGCCCGGTTGGTTGCGCCGAAACCACCTGTGCCAGATCCGAATGATGACGAATTGAGGCGCATATACGAGTCGGGCCACAAGATATATAGCGTCTGTGAGGAGAGCACACGGACAAAGGACCCCAATTACGCTGTCTCCGTGTCCTTACGAAACGAGCTGTTAACGAGCATTGCAAGCTATAGTCCCAGCAGTTTTGCCCGGGTTGAGGCTGCGAATTTGCTTGGTAGACGAGCCCATCCACCCGGAGAAGAGGACAGGTGGTTCTCGGATGTGCCGCCAGCAATGGCGAAGAAGGCTTGTCGGTCAGCTATAATTCACGCGATAAACAGTTGCTCGAGGCGTCAAGCGGATAACGATTCGGCTATGGCGTTACGGCTTAGAATGCTGCTCGTACCGTACTATCTGGGCCTGGAGGCTATGACTGCCGAGAACCTTACTAAAGAGTATCTGGACAAGATTGTTGCGGAGCTTAATTCGAAGGTCAAGAGTGCTCTGAGTGAGACACAGAATGAGAAGGCGGTAACTCTTCTTAACTCGGTTTCAAAGGAGCTGAAGAGGTATGAAGAGGAACAGGGCACAGAGTTGCTTGTGCAGTCTTATTCATGGAGGAATGAATTGGAGCCTGTAATTAAGGCGTTTTTGGATGCCGTCAACAAAGAAGATAAGGAAACGGCCTGTAAATACATGACCGAGAAGACGGCTAAATACTTCAGCGAGCGGGTAAAGGCAGGCAAATATTCTGATGAGAAAGCAGGCCGAGACATGCCCACTACAAAAACACACTCGTTACGGCAAGGAATCTCACGGGAACAGAGCACGGAGGAAATAAGATATCAAGGCATGGGTCAATTTAGCGGGCAAGGAGATATTGGTCTGCATGCCCCCGTTTATGTCATAATAGTTGACGAAAAAGGATCCATCAAACACAAGTCCATTGGATTCGGCTTTGTAAAAACACCGAAAGGATGGCTGATCGGCGGTGAGTAGGTCGATGTTGCTCCTGAAAACCGATACGGGATGGCTCATTGGTGAAGAGTAACTCGGGCCAAATTCAATATTATAAGGAAACAAAATAATCAGTATAATCTCCGGGCATTTATAATCTTTGAGAAATCTTCAGGATTGATGAAAGCATCAAGGCCTTTGGGATTATGTTTGGTGAGCATTTTTATAGTTGCGGCGAATTTTTTATCGAGCCGAGCGATGAAACAATCAGGACGGCTTGCCTTTGCGTTAGGGTGGATTCCTGCTTGCGCAGGAATGACAGAGGAAGGTTTTGGGAACTCGATTTGATAGGCGTGGAGTGTCAGGCGGTCAATAAGCGGTTTCTCAATTTGGCCTTTGCCGAGTCGATAGTCCGGTTTGAAATCAGAGAGAAATAACGGACGCCTGTTTCCATATAACGAGTCAATCGCCAAAGGCAATCCAATGTTAGGCAAATGGACGCGAATCTGATGTGTTCGGCCGGTCAAGGGGTTGACGGCCAACAGGGCAATTAAGCCGAAATCAGCAAGGAGTTTCCAGTCGGTAACCGCTTCTTTTCCTTTTTTGCGAGTGATGCACATAAGGCCCGGCTTCTTCCAGCTTTGTGCCAGAGGCGCATTGATTGTGCCTTGCCGGCCGGGGAGGGGGCCGGTTACAATAGCCAGATAGGTCTTTTTGATAAGCTTTTTCTCAAAATAACTTGAAAATTTGGATTGGGTTTCTTTGTTCTTGGCCAGAATCATAACGCCGGAGGTGTCTTTATCGAGCCGATGCACCAGGCGCAGCTCACTGGATATTTGCGGCCCTAACTGTTCGCTGAGCATATCGACAAGCTGGGGCGCACCTGTGCGGTCCTTGGTAACCGATATGCCGCTCGGCTTGTTGATGACAATAATGTCGTCATCGGCATATATTATTTCGATTTTTGTTTTTCGCATTTTCACCACCCCCAAACAAGTTTAAGGGTGCCACCCAGGTTTCATTAGTAATTCAAAGGTCAATAGAAAAACAGTAAGCAGCCATTTTGCACTTCTTGACGGCGGATGGCCAATAGCTTATATTGTTTGGCGTTTAGTATACAGTGTTTAGCATACAGCGTATAGCGTTTAGCGCATTTGGAGTTTGTTGCGATGGCGAAAAAAAGTCAATGTGATAGGTGCACAGGGCTGTGCTGCAGGTATTTTGCCCTGCCGATTGATACGCCGGAAGACAGGGGAGACTATGACGATATAAAATGGTACCTGTGCCACAAGGATATAACGGTGTTTGTGGAAGACGGTGATTGGTATATCAATATAAAGAACAAATGTAAGTACCTCTCTGAAAAAGACTATCGCTGCAGGATATACGATAAAAGGCCGAGGATTTGCAGAGGATACCGTCACGCAGACTGCGATTTCGTTGAGGGCGAATACGACTTCGAGCTGCACTTTACCGATGACAAGCAGATGGAAGAGTATATAAAGATAAAATTTGATAATAACAAAACAGAAAAGCCAAAAGCAAAGAAAAAGAAGATAGCCACAAAGACACTAAGGCACAAAGAAAATAAGAAATAGTTAAAAATCAAGACTTTGTGTCCTGGTGCCTTAGCGGCAAAAATGAAAAGAGAAAAAAATGAAGATACCACCGGTAAAAGGGACGAGGGATTTTTACCCGCCGGATATGGCCCGGAGAAACTGGATAATTGACGGCTGGAAGAGGGTATCCGTCCGCAACGGCTTCGAAGAATACGATGGGCCGATATTTGAGTATTTGAAAATGTTTCAGATAAAAAGCGGCGATGAAATCGTCGAGCAGCTTTTTTCGCTGACCGACAGAGGCGGACGAGAGCTGGCCCTGAGGCCGGAGATTACCCCTACATTGGCGAGAATGGTAAACCAGCAAATTAATTCGCTGCCGAGGCCCATAAAATGGTTTTCGGTCCCGCGATTGTTCCGGGCCGAGCGGCCCCAGAAAGGCCGACTCCGCGAGTTCTTCCAGTGGAATATTGATATAATCGGTGTTGACGATGTCTTGGCCGACGCCGAGACGATATTCTGTGCTCTGGATTATCTGCAGGAAGTAGGTCTGACGCCCAATGATATTGTAGTAAAAATATCCAGTAGAGAAATGCTCGCAGCGCTGTTGCAGAGCATAGGCATCGCAGAAGGCGAATTGGAGGATTTATATGTGGTGCTCGATAAACGCAGCAGGCTGCCCGGCGATACCTTTGAACAAATGCTTGCAGAGAAAGTCCCCGATGAGAATAAACGTAAAAAGATACTCGGGCTGATGGCCGTTGAATCTATCGAGCAAATCAGCGATTGTTTAGAGTTGAACGAAACGGCAAGAGAATCGGTAGACGAACTAAAGCGTTTGTTTGGATTGCTGGAAGTTATGGGGGTTGCTGATTTTTGCATGTTTGATATCAGCACAGTTCGAGGCCTGGCCTATTACACCGGCATTGTATATGAGATTTATGACCGCGGAGGTGAGCTTCGCGCTATTGGTGGAGGCGGCAGATATGATAATTTGCTGCGGCAATTCGGCGGGCCGGCCATACCGGCTACCGGCTTTGGTATAGGCGATAGCGTGCTGGCGATATTGCTTGAAGAAAAAGGGCTCCTGGAAAAACAATTACCGTCGCGCAAGCTGGATTATTTTGTTGTCTGTGTAGATGAAGTTTACAGGGAGACTGCTGTTAAACTGACGATGAAGCTGCGGTCAGCAGGATTTGCAGCGAATTTTAGTTATAAGGCCGCTAAATTAAGCAAACAGCTCAAGCAGGCCTCAGAACAAAACGCCGGAAGGTGCGTAATCATCGGCTCTGAAATTGAAAACGACCAACTTATAGTTAAGAATATGGCGACGGGTAAGCAGGAACTGATTAAACTTGATAAATTCTTCGCAGAGCTTAAATCGTAAGTCCAAATGAAAGATTTTCCCCCCAATCATTACGAGCGTGCATTCGAGAGTTGGTTGATTGATAATCACATTCAATACATTGCGGTAGATGAGCACAAGCGGGCGGCCTTCGGACGTTTGAAGATTAAGAGCTTCGATTTTTTATTATATCCGGGCAATCAACAAATAATAATTGCAGAGGTAAAGGGAAGATTGTTTAAGGGGACCAGTTTCGCCAAATTAGCCGGCTTTGAATGTTGGGTCACAACCGAAGACGTCGATGGGCTGACCAGGTGGCGGGAGGTTTTCGGCCCGGGTCATCAAGCTATATTTGTTTTTGCCTACAAGGTCGAGAACGTCGATGTCGATTTTGACGGCAGGGCGGTCTATGATTTTGATGCAAACAGATATACATTTTTTACTGTTAAATTAGACGACTATCGCTGCTTTATGAAACGCCGCAGCCCCAAATGGCAGACCATAACTCTTCCCGCCGATAAGTTCCGGCAGTGCGTCGTTGAAATACAGAATTTATTATTCTAATAAGGAGTAATCTTATGATGTTTAATCGAACCATACGAGTAGCGTTCGTGTTTGTTGTAATAGCCTTTGCCGCACAGAAGGTCTATAGCGGCGTTGATGATTTGGCTGCTGAAAGTCTTATGCTCTACAAAAAAGTAGAGGCGATTAACTCTGATATGAAGGCGGCCACCGGTGACTTGGATAAACGTTTGAAGTATGTTCGGTACAGAATAAGGCGGTTGAAAGAGCCGGTCTTAGATGACAAAAAGCTAAAAAACTGTCTCAATAATATTGACCGATATAAAAGGTGGATAGCGGAACGTGAAGCCTGTATCAAGTTAGCAAAAATTACAGATGTCAACGAACGTGCTGAACTGCTAAAGAAATATGACGCGGACAGGAAAAGACTGCTCGCTGAAGAGATGGCAGCCGGCCAGCCGGTTCGGGAGAGGATAGATGAGCTAAGGCAAGAGGTCAAAGACAAGGAGGCGCCCTTTGAAAAAGCTATGAAGCCGTATTGCCTTTCACCAGGGCAGAACTATCCGGCAGTAGCCATTACAATGGTGAGTGCGCAGTATTATAAGGGTTTTGTCAGATACCATTGGCTGGATGCCGGGAATAAACAGCTTGCGTCTGCAACTATAGAACTGAAAGAAAAACCTGCTATAAAAGAGAATGCGGAGATGCTGGATGGCACTTTTTATGTCAGTGACAATTGGCCCGACTCCATCGTGGTCTGGGCAGGCTATTTTCGCATCAAGTTTGTGCCACAAAAGGCGGCTTGGCGAGGCAGAGAAAAGATTGCCAAAATCGTCGGGGATTTCATCGACCTGAAAGGATTGGCCAAAATTGACGCAACGCGAAGCGATAATCGCTTAAATGCCCTGGCCAGGGGAAGTTTAGCTTGTTCAAAAAAGTATGCAGCAAGCTATACTGCCATTGACCCGGAACGCCGGAAGGCGGCCAAAGAATTGCTTGCTCAGCGGCTTAAAGTTAAGGCTTTAATGAGTAGGTTAAGAAAGCCGCCGGCCGATAGCGACCAATTGACGAAAGATAGGCAAACAATAGAACACTTTGAGGAGGAGCTTAAGCAATACCAGGCCCGCCTCGATATCGGCAGAATGACCGACCCAAATAAGCGGGCAGCAATTATAGTCAAGCTGGAAGCCGAGAAAAAGAGGCTTGATACGGAAAAGAAAAAGATAGTCAAACCTTATGATGACAGGATAAGGGAACTGACAAGCGGCCTCAAAGATAAGGCTTTGGCGTTAGACAAAGCTATGAAGAGGTACTTTCTTGGAGGGGGAAATGCTTATCCCGGTATCACTGACATATCAATTGATGCGAAATTCTCTAAAGCCGCTACCACCTGCCGCTGGAAGGATGCCAATGGCGATATGGTGTGTTTTGGAGAATTGCGCATCCGTGACAGGCCCCTTATACCTGAAGGCGCCCGGATGCTTGATGGTCTTTATTATATCAGCGAAGGTGGCGAAGACTGGACCAATATCTGGGTCTGGGCTGGCAATTTTCACATCTTTTTCAAAATAGAGAAAAAACAGTGGCAGGGAAAGAAAAGAGTCGGCGAAATGGTCAAACAGTTCGTTGACCTCAAAGGCCTGGCGAAAATCAATGTAACAAAAGAAGTAAAATGAGAATCATAGCCGGTGCAAAACGAGGAATGAAATTGCTTAGCCCAAAGGCGCAGGTTTCGCGGCCGATTACCGACAGAGTCAAGGAGTCGCTTTTCAGCGTGCTTTACAAATATGACCTGCCGAACGGCAAAATGGTAGCCGATTTATTCTGCGGCGTCGGCTCTCTGGGGCTTGAAGCATTGAGCAGGGGGGCTGAGTTTGTTACTTTCGTCGAGAAAGACCCGAAGATTATTGCAATTTTAGAGAAGAATATAGAAAAGGCCGGGTATGCCGGCGAGTCAAAAGTTATACGGGCCAACGTCTTTAAGGTTGGCGCTGTGCTTAATTTCGATGAGCAAAAATATGGCCTTGTTTTTGTTGACCCGCCGTATTCGGCCACAAGGGATGTTCAGGCCGGTTCGCCTCTGGGTGGATTGCTTACTTTACTAAGCGAACAGGTGGCCACCGACGGAATTGTCGTGGTCAGGACTCACAAA
>DAOVNI010000156.1 GCA_030630315.1 Phycisphaerae bacterium
ATCGACACAGGCGTCGATGTCAACCACCGCCTTGCCATCAACCATCTTAATTGCCTCGCTGGGGCATTCTTCCACACAGGATTCACAGCCGTCGCATTTTTCCTCATCTACTACAGCCGGCATTTACGCAGCCCTTTCAAAAACAGTCCAAAACTTACCAGCGAAAGACGAAATGTTACAAAATTATGATGATATTACAACCAATTTTTGAAGAAATTCTACCCAGGCCCGCAATCAAAGAATAATTCGACTTTCTGCTGGAACTGGGCCAAAAGCCGGTTTCATTCATAGGCGCCTATGTCAGGTTTGGCGTCGCGGGTCATGCCCTGAATGTCAGTAGCTGGGGCACCTTCAGCCGTGCCGGCGTCGATGCACGGCGAACCAGGCTGCAGATAGTAATCAATTAGCCGGTATCTATTGCCCTTGTCAGCGCCACCGCCTACTAAATGGCTGCCGACTACGCGCAGTGTCTCTATAGTAGTGGTGGTGTTGCCGGTAATGATACCATAACGGTGGTGTCTATACTCGTCTTTCTCATACAGCACACGAATCAACTCGCCGACCAGTCCACCTTCGATAAATGAGGCAGAAGAGTCCACCAATGTCGCCCTGTTAGTTTTGGATTTCTCTACGGATGCGTCCTCTGTCAAGGTCCCCGTTGTAGCACCAGGACCATCCATAACAAATAAAGGGTCAGCGTCGATGTTTCCTTCACCCTTCCAACCGCCCTTAACGTTACAGTAAGTTACGACCGGCGAGCTTGAAATCAGCAGTATTTCGTTGGAGGAATTGTCGCCGCGGATATTGCCCCAGAAGATAGAGTTGGTGATTTTCGGCGTGGAATCCCAGCAAAGTATGCCACCCCCGCCGCTTTGCTGTGACTCATTGTTGCAAATGGTACAATTGGTAATTTTGGGCGCGGCTTTGTCCCGGCAAAACAGACCACCACCACTTTCCTGTGCGAAGTTACAACTGATGATGCAGTTAGTAATTATCGGCGAGGAGGTCGCACTGCAATGGAGGCCGCCCCCGCTTTCAGATGCGTAATTTCCACTGATGGTGCAATTGGTAATAGTGGGAGAGGACTCAACCCCACAATAGATGCCGCCACCGCGACCGGCAGAATTTCCGCTAATTAGGCAATCAGTAATAGTAGGCGAGGACCAAGCGGTGCAACAAATGCCACCTCCAAAGCCACTTCGTTGTGCTTTATTGGCGATGATAAGACAGTTAGTGATTGTGGGCGAAGAATTGAATTCGCAAAAGATAGCGCCACCGGCAGTGGCTATATTATCCTGGATTATGCAGTTGGTAATCGTAGGAGAGGACTTGAAGCAGCGGATTGCGCCGCAATAGCCGAAACTGGAACCGTAGCCGTTGTAACCCCTGGTGATCGTGAAACCATCCAGAACGGAGTTAGCGTCCTCGCCTTTTGTGAAAACGAATCCGCAACACGTCTGCTTAGGTAGAGGACCTCCCTGACAATCGATGATGCACTTTTCCGGGCCGGTTTCGCTCATAACGGTTATGGCTTTGCCCTTAAACTCGATGTCGCGATTGCCATTGCCGGTATAAGTTCCATCGGCAACAATTACAGTGTCGCCGTCGTTTGCATCGTCAATCGCTGCCTGAATAGTCTTATACTCGTTCGGCACCAGTAAATCTTTTGCGACGGCGGAACCGGCAATAATAAACAATGCCGCCAAACTTTTCAGGATTATACTTTTCATTTCTTGGCCCCTAAAAAATATATCGCAACTCTCACACGGGCTGATACACACGAAATTTGACAAATATTAGTATAACAGGTGGGCGTTAAAAAAGAAAGGCCTAACGCTGTAAATTTTATGTGAATTCTACTTGACCGGTTCAACACCAGCTTTTTCCGGCACGCCGGCACCTAATGCAATCGCCATATCGCGGACGAGCTTGCTTGAGTCATATCTGGCTGTCCAGTCCAGGACCTTGCCGAAATTGCTGTTCTGGTTTTTGGCCAGCAGATAAACAGCCATCATACGGGCCGGCCAGTGAGTATCGTTCAAATTTTTGGCCACAGCACTTATTAGCTCGTAATCCAGCGGCAGAGAAAGCATCCCGGCCATAGTATTCACCTTAACAACCCAATCATTGTCGTCAAGGTTATGTACCAATGCGGATTTCAACATATCCGGCATCCAGTCGGCATGCATAAATCTATAAAGCGGCTCCCGATTGGCCATCGCATGCTGCTCGGCCAAAAGCCCAATGAAGAGCTGTGCGGTTTTGATTTTTTGGCCCTGCCGTCCCTTTGAGAGCGAGCTAAACCGGTTTCGCAGATATTTACCGGTAAGCTCGACGCCCGGACGCTTCACGAGCACGCTGGCCGGCTTTATATCTCCGAGCCTGTTAGCTATCCTGCCCTCGTCGGTGATTACAGGGTCGAGATAAGCCGTAAATTCTATATCCAGAGATGCCTGTGGATAGGTAAACAATGTCTGCTTAAGTTCGCCCGTAAGCAGACGCAGCGGAATAAAGATACTCCGGCCCGGCTCGACAGGCAAAGCAGGCCTAATCTTGACGGATATCAGGTTCGGTATCTTTTTAGTAAGGTCGCCGCTAATACCGGCATCGATTCTTACGTTGCCGGCAAACAAGCCGTCATCGCTAATTATGAGGGGCTCAGAGGAATTATTTGTTATTGCAATAGTGCCGCCGAATTTGCTGCCGTAGGAAAACTCACTGCCGCGAACATTTAGCTGCACTGAAATTATTTTCTCCGGGCTAACGAATGTCGGAACGACTGCTTCTCCGAAGCTATCTTTTAGCGCACTCAGGATGATATCGGGGTCAATCGGCGGGATATACTCCGCGCCCTGCTGGGCCAGAATCTCTTTGGCCCGTTCCGCCTCCAATGCCCCGGGGTCTCTGGCGATTGCAGACCTCAGGGTCTCAATTGCCGAATCTTTTTGTCCCTGCGCAAGTTGAATCTGAGCCAGCGCTAAATCAGCGATTTGATTATGCTCATAACTGTCGATAATCGTCCTGGCCCATTCGGTCTGCTGATTCATCACGAGTGAATAAGCTAAAATAGCTGCTGCGGTCGGCGAGTTGGGTTCAATTGAGAAGGCCTTATTGGCCCATTGAAGCGCTTTAACGGCGTCCGGCGAGGCAAAACAATAAAACCAGGCCAATTGTTCGTAGTTCGTAGTTCGTGGTTCATAATCCACGAGCTCAAGTGCTTTGTCTTCAGCGGCTTTTAGTATCCCAGCCGCCTGCTGTTGGTTGCCGGTTTTCGCCGCTGCTCTGCCGGCAATAGCTTCCAGAAGTATATCAAATCGCCCACTCTGGCGTAACTGCTCGGCAATTTTCAGACATCTGTGCTGATTTCGTTGAGTATTATAGCTGCTAATCGCCCAAGGCAGATATATCGAGGCCGGCAGAGCTTGGGACGGATACAAAAACCTGAACAAATCAGCACAGTATTCGTATGCGTCCGCGGCTGTCTCGTAAAGCTGTCCGCCCTGAGCGGACTCGGCGTATTGTGCAAAGCTCATTGCCGCTTCGATGTCCAACGGATTTTCGCCTAATCTTAATCTTATATGCTCAAGATACATTGCAGGGGTAAGCTGGTCGCCCACAAGTTCGGCCAGCTTTGCAAACGCCGGCTTATTGTATTTATTTTTGTTATACGCAAACCAGAAGGCATTTACGGCATTCGGGTCGTCGGTCTTTTCAGACATCAACAGGCCGAGCCGGGTAGCCAATTCAGAATCCAGAACAGCGCTTTTACCACCCAGGTCATTTAACATCTCTCCAAGGAGCGCCTCTCGCTCCTCACGGGAGTCTAACTGCTCAAGCAGATACCGAATGGCCACTTGAACCGGCTCAAGGTCGGCTTTGCCATCTACGTAGTTCTCAAGGCAGTGATGGACGAGCTGCGAATAGTCTCGCTCCGAATATTGACAGGCAAGCTTAAGCATTACGGGGTAAACGTAGTTAGCTCTGCTGTCCAGATTCATCGTGGCGGTTAAGAATATAATCGCCTGTTCGGCCTCGGCACCACCAATATCAGGGGAGCTGGCCAGCTCATAAGCTATTTCATAAAATCTTTCGCCGGCGGACGCTGAAAACAGCCCGCCTGGGTCCGCAGGACTTTGGGCCCAGACCGACAAAGAACAGCAGAAAAGCATCGAAAAAACTAAAAAAAACCTACTCTTTAGCATTCATAATCTCCGGTAAGCCCTCGAAAAACAGTAACTTAACAAATATTTCGGGCAATTGGCCGCCTTTCTTTATCCCGTTAGAAATAAAAATGCTTACAATTGAAAAACCGTATTATACTAAATTCTAACGGGATTTACGTATAATGATAGCGGAAGTTGGGTATTTTCCGGGCTCGACCGCCTTTTTTAGCAATTAGCGCTATATATACGAACGTTTTTTGTGTGCCCGGCCTGTTATAATCACTATGCAATTCAAATTATCTTTCCATCGCTTATGTTTAGCCCCCAAATTTATTTGGGGGTCAATTAAAAAACAAACCCTGGCTCCGCCAGGGTTTTCCGTACCTGTTAGCCCCCGGCACTGTCGGGGATTGTCATTCCTGCGAAGACAGGAATCCATTTTGTTGTCATTTCGACCGAAGCAATGGCACACCCCCGCTGTCATCCCGACCGAAGTCCACCGCAGGTGGACGAAGCGGAGGGATCTGCCAACGAATAGAATCAATCCCA
>DAOVNI010000056.1 GCA_030630315.1 Phycisphaerae bacterium
CAGGATTGACAGAGATAAGAGCTTGTGAGAAAAGGAGATAAAAATTTTTTAGATTTTTCGATTTTTGTCGACAACTACCTGCAGATTTGATTGATTTTTAATCGCGGATTACGCGGAGGGCTTTGACCACAAAGACACTCCCCGCTACTCGCTGTCGTGAGTAAGACGCGGGGACAAGGAAGGCACGGAGAAAAAATTAGACGCAGATTTCGCAGATTGCGCAGAGAAATATAGCCACGAAAAAGGACAAAATGCACAAAAGGGACAAAAAAACGGTCAAAAAAGTGCTTTATAAGCACATAAATGCAGAAAATCTTAGTCCTGATATCTTCACTCACTAACAAACTCAACCTGACTATTCAGCAATAAGGCATAATCCAGCAAATTCACCATAGAGTCTCTGTTCATATCGATTCCATCGCAGAAGTCAGGCTTGACACAATCTGCATTCAACCAGTACAAAGCCAATTCTTCGATCTCCTTCAGGCCGGGAGTAATCATCCTGACCGTAGAAGTACCAAGAAAAATATTCCCATCAGTCAGGAAACCGGCAACAGTCAACGCCTCCGGCCAATCGCCTGTTAGTGAGCAGACCGCCTCACGCTCAAAGGCCGCCTTGATCTCCACCAATTTATTCTTATTGACAGAGACATACAGGGGGGCGGATTCAAAACCAAAAGAATGCAATACGGCCGGTCTGTTAGAATCTACGTCTGCAACAGTAAATCCTTCAGGCAAGGTAAGATGGGCTTTAACCCAGTTGCCTTTACTGCGGCAGTTCAGTGTGCGGGGGGTCAGTTTCATAGGAACTTGCATCCCCTCCCACCACAGATGGGGATAGTCTTGTTGGGGAATGAACCAGATGTCCTCGATTCCATTGACTGTTTCACCCACAAAGTCCCACCCGGCATCGGTAAAGGTGCTCCGGGTTTGCATCTCGGCTGTTGGTAAACCAGTTCCACCAGCACTGGTTGATTGACCACTTGTTTGAATATCCCAATACGAACCAGACACTATCCCAAGGCCCACACCGATAAGCCCACCTGTATAAACACTGATTGCATTAACACAACCCGCTGCATAGCAGTTTGAGACCGTGCTCAATTCGTTCCACCCAATTAAACCACCAGTGTAATCTTCTCCCTCAACCGTACCCGTGGCATAGCAATTCGAAACCTGGCTCGTAATAGCAGCTCCTATCAGTCCACCGATATAGTTATTTCCATTAACAGTCCCCCTCACAAAACAATCTAAAATCGTGCTTTCAGATTTATACCCAATAAGTCCGCCTATGTAGTTACCCCCCTCAACGTGACCTGTTGCATAGCAACGTGATAAAAGGGCATGGCTGTTGCCCACAAGCCCTCCGATAGCATCGCCTCCTGAGACATTACCCCTGGCATAACTATCTAAAATAGTGCCGCCGATATGTAATCCAATCAACCCACCCGTGTCATCATCGCCCGAAATGTTGCCTAACGCATAACAATTTGAAATCGGCCCGCCGTTCTGCCCTATCAGACCACCCGTATAATCTTCTCCCTCAACACTGCCAGTGGTATAGCAATCCAAAGTCACTCCATATCTATTAACTCCCACTAACCCACCAGTACTATAACTCGTTCCTCTAACCGAAACCGTAGCATGACAATTTGAAATTGTTCCACTCATATTCTCTCCAACCAGCCCACCGACACCGCTTCGTCCTGAAACACTTCCGCCCTCTACTCCACAATTGGAAATCGTTCCGTACGACAAATAACCAACTACGGCACCGGCGCGTGCACCCGTTCCCCCATCGACATTAGTATCTATTAAGGTCAAATCTTTAACCTGAGCGTTGGGGTCGCCAACATGACCAAAAAGCCCAACATTAGATTTGTTAGCCAGGTAGGCGAAGTTAAAAATTAAGTGCCCGTTACCGTCGAAGATGCCGGTAAAGGGATTTTCGTAATTCCCAATAATATTGAACTGAGTTCCAGTGTAGGCACTCAAATCAATATCTGCCATCATCTTAAAGTGCTTTTCCAGGTCGCAAGTAATTAAGCCAATAGTATTGAGCTGCTCGGCCGTATAAATCAAGTAGGGGTCATTCGTCTCTCCACTGCCTCCACCATATAATGTTCCGGGATCAGCTATTGCTATGGGAATGCCCCCAAAATTTTGCCATGCAAGTCGTGGATAGTCTTGCCCGCTATCAATAGTCCAGATACCCTCATTGCCGCACACCCCCCAGGCTAAAAACGTATCCACGTCCTTCATCTGCTCCGTTGTCTTGGGCGTTCCGACGGCACTAGTTGCCTGCCCGCTGGTCTCAATATCCCAGAAAGCATTAACAACCTCACCTTTATAGTTACGTCCCACCAGTCCGCCGACTTGCCATCCAAGTCCCGAAACGCTGCCGGTGGCATAGCAGTTGGAGATTATGCCATGATCATTCTCTCCCGCCAGTCCGCCAGCATAGTACCTAGTTCCGCAGACTGAGCCGGTAGAATAGCAGTTCGAAACACTGCCTCCATTTGCTCCCACCAGGCCGCCGACATAACCCAAGGCGTTGACATCACCGATAGAATAGCAGTTGGTGATTGTGCCAGCATTTATTCCCACCAGTCCGCCGACACGGTTTCCGGTTGCGGTTGTCTGCCCGGTAGAATGGCACCTCGAAACAATGCCCGAATTCCACCCTACCAGGCCGCCGAGACTATATGATCCGATAATCGAGCCGTTGGCATAGCACTGAGAGATCGTGCCATTATTTCGTCCGCACAGGCCGCCGACATTGGAAATCCCGTTGACATTGCCGGTACAATAGCAGTCCGAAACACTATTAATATTACGTCCCACCAGTCCGCCGACATAGACATAGCCGGTGACATCGCATGTCGAATAGCAGTTCGAGACAATGCTATGCTCATCATCAGCCCCATTTTGGCCTATCAGTCCGCCGACATAAAGACCACCCAAAACGTTGCCTGATGAATAGCAGTTCGAGATTGTACCACTACGATTAGATCCCACCAGGCCGCCGACCAGGTCATCTCCGGAAACGCTTCCGCCCTCAGCATAACAGCCTGATATAGTTCCACTGCTTAGCTGGCTAACCAGCGCTCCAACATTATCTCCGGTTCCCGCATCAACATTGGGGTCAATCAGTCCCAAATCTTTGATTATTGCATTTTCTCCAGCAACGTCCCCGAAAAGACCTATGTAATTTGTCCCTGTAGAAGTGTAGCTGAAGTTAGAGATTCTCTTACCATTGCCGTCGAATACACCAGTGAACGGTTTATTATCATTCCACGCTATATAGTATCCAATGATATTGAAACTTGTTCCGGTAAAGGCGCTGAGGTCGATATCGGCCACAAGCAGGAAGTGACTATCCCAGTCCTCTTGATGTATGCCGATTTCGTTCATATCATTAGCATCGGCAATCAAATATGGATTATTCGGCTCACCCGTACCGCCGGCGTATTTGGCCTGAACCGGCAAGCAACAACAGCAGATAACGAACACTATAGTGATTCTACCCCACAGGTTTGAATTTCTCGTCCCACTCATCTTTCTATCCTCCATCCCCCCATATTTCATTTTTGAGCCGATTCTCGCCAAAAAACACGGCCCATACTCGCATAAAACAGTAAAGAAAACCTCGCAAAGTGTCTGAAAGAACACTTTACAATATTTAAGCAGATTTGTCAATCCATAAAACCCGCAATTCCCGCCGATTTCGTATATCGTATATAGTCGATAGTCCCAGTTGCCAGTAGTTCGTTGTTCATTGTTCGTGTGCAACCCCGCCCACAGGTGACGGGGCTAAGCAACCCCAAATAAATTTGGGGGCTAAATATTTTTATTTACCCCGCACTTACGTTTGGGGCTCCGTAACCCGCGCAATAAATTGTGGGGCTAATTATCTTTATAGATTCCGCAATAAATGCGGAATGACAAGCGGACGATTCAAAGAAGTTATCCGCCCCGGGTGTAGGATGAGTTTACCCAAAGGGTTTTAATCTGTCAAGGGGAAATTCGTCGCTCATTGGGATGTCCAAGGAACATCGTATCCCCTTGAAGAGGATAAGATGTATGACCTGGGATAATGAATCGTGCAGAGATAATTTTAAGGCCGCCGCTATCTGTGGCGGCTAATCGCCTACCACAATTGTTTCAGTTGGGCCCAGGAGTTTATAACGTATTCCTCCCCAGCGGATAGTTCTACCAAAGGCGGAAGAGATAATAAAAGATAGCAGTAGTAACGACCATATCCAGAAGGCCAGAATATCAGCAGCCATAGCGGTCCTCATTTGTGGTAAATCATATTTTAGCAATTTACTAATCATTTTCTGACGCATTATTGCCCGGCCCAGCTGACTTGTGAAAAACAGGATAGGTACAGCAGCAAAAAGGGGCAGGTTCGTATCTTTAATCATTGCGGCATAGACCGCAAGGGCGGCTCCGGCCCATAAACCCAATACCGAGTATAGACTGCTGCACAATCCGAACCACCAGGTCCGCGGAGCGCTTACGCGGGTGATTAAAAATTGTCGCCGACCAAATTCAAAGAGTCTTCGCCAGCTCGTGGATTCGTACGAAGCCACCAGACAGGCAGGGACGAAAACCACTTTTTTGCCGGCCTTCTTAACGGCCAAGCTGAGCGACAAATCATCGCTCATGGCTTTTGGCCAGATTTTGTCAAGACCCACCTCGCGAAAGACGTCAACACGAATGGCCATAGACCCGCCCCAGGCTTGATTGAAACGGGTGCTGCCAAGCAATTGGGCGACCTTGGCGTTCACAGCCGACAGAGCCAGACTGGCCAGATTGTTCCTTTTCGGTATAAACCAACGATAGCCGCTGGCGGCGCCATTTTTGGACTTTCGAAGAGGCCAAACTATGTGACTTAGCCAGTCGCTGCGGACACAAATATCGGAATCGGCAAAGGCCAGGACTTGCGTCTCATCGCCAATCCTCTCGTAGCAGTAGAGCAAATTATGATTTTTTTGACTGCAGGATTGTCCCTGACCCGCAACGAATACCTGCACGTCTCGGGCCTTCGAGCTTTGACTTAGCTGGCTTTTCAATTTGCATAATTCGTCATAGGCCGGGTCCGATTTATCGGCAACCACGAACCACAGCAGATAGTTTTCGTAGTCCTGATTAAAAAATGAGGTGATATTTTTTTCAAAAGCTGAATCCAGGTCCTTGCACGGCACAATCAGGGCGGTCCGCGGGCGATATGATGAACGGTCCTTTTTGTATTTTGTCAGCGCATAGCGATAGTTGCGACGCATCTGGATGAAGAAGACTAATTGCGACAGAATTGCTGCCAGGGCTATATAATAATACCAATCCATCATAAGAAATTAAAAATATAAAATGTAAAATGCAAAATTGCATTGCAAAATTCAAAATATTTCTTGCTTTCTTTTTGGCTTTTAATTTTAAGATTTGTGTTTTGGTTTTGCACTTTTGCTTTGAGTTTTCAAGATATAAAAGTCAACGGGACTATCAGGTCGATTAGCTGCTCAATAGTGTAGGATTTTGCCAGGCTGACCGAGAGCAAACAGCCGTGATTATGGTCAGAGGCAATGATTATCAGATTCCTGCCGGCCCGGCTCCATCCTTGCTGTTGCGGTTGATGGCCGAGAATAAAAATATCAACGTCAAGGAGCCTGGCCATTTTATCGAGCAGTGCCTGACTGTGTTTTCTGCCCCAGGTTAAAAGGTAAGCTGAGCCGGGTTTGACCACATCGTTGATTTTCAGCTGCCTTTCCAGAACCTCTGTGTCGAATTTATCGATGTAACGGTCGCTGGGGAGCGAGTGCGACAGCCAGATTCTGTTATCACATCTGACCGCTAACGGTTGTGAAAATAGAAATTGTCTTATCGCCAGTTTGATATCAGCGCTGGCCTGCTTGAATTCCCGGTCCAAAGCCGACTTTATTGAACGGTTCATTTCTTTGCCGTCTTTCATCACTTTGCTGTTGTTGATGAAAGTGGTATCGTGATTTCCCATAATAATATGGACGCGGTCGGGGAAGCTTAATTTATAGCGGACAATGTCAAACAACAATTTATAAGATAGGCAACCGCCCTTGGAATCCTGGGGGCCCCCGTGTATGATTTCCTGCAGGACGATATGCCTGTCGGGCTTGTTTGCCAAATCGGCAAAAGCAACTATTCTTTCGAAATTTCGGCGATGTCCGTGAATATCGCCGGTTATAATCAGGCTGCCCTCAGCAGGCAAATGAATCAAATTACCACGTCGAAACCTGTCTGCGTTGCTGGCTTCTACACCTTTGTTCAGCAAATCAATTATTGTTTGAGGCATTTTTATTCGTTTTTATCTTGCCCCCAAATATGCTGTGTATCATCAGGTCCAGCCTCGATATAACCGTCATCATATTACGCGGGCGCTCTGCGGGATTGTCTTCTACACAGTCCATTACGAGTTTCGAGACTCCTACTGGTATTCGTTTTTTCAGCTCGTGAGGCGCTCGACAGGGATGGGGCACAGCCAGGCCGAAGCTGTTCTTTTTAGGTATCAAAGTAGGGACGCTCTTTCCGGTAAGAGCCCAGTACATTGTCGCTCCCAGATTAAAGATATCAGTTTTTGGGCCGAGCGGCTTGCGCCTAACCTGCTCAGGCGCAATGTAATCCGGGGTGCCCTGAATGCGCTGCTTCGTCGTTCCGATTTTGCAGCTCTGACCGAGGTCTATAATTTTAATCGCGCCGGCTTTGCTCATAATAATGTTATTGGGCTTTATATCGCAGTGAACAAATCCTTCCCGGTGCATGGCATTAAGGCCGGTTGCGACCATCCTGAATACAAGCAGCACATCGACCAGGCTCAAAGTAGGGCCCTCTTCGAGAGTTTTACCTTCAAATAGTTCCATAGAGAGCAGCATCTCTTTTACTTTAAACATATTGCGTATTTTCTTTAGTTTGTAGCACTTACGGACGTAGGGGTGGTCTATGCGCCGGGCCACTTTATATTCGGTCTCTGTCTGCTCGAAGATTCTTGAATCTTCCGGCCTTTCAAATATAACTCGTTTTAGAGCAACATTGGTCTTGTCCTGC
Source organism: Phycisphaerae bacterium (assembly GCA_030630315.1). Taxonomy (GTDB): domain Bacteria; phylum Planctomycetota; class Phycisphaerae; order Sedimentisphaerales; family Anaerobacaceae; genus JAUVYQ01. The sequence goes on from DAOVNI010000056.1 coordinate 7,078, forward strand.
TCGTCGGTTGCCATATAGATTGTGCTGCGAGCGCCGGTTCCAATACGTTTGATTATGGTGAAGCCGCCAACATTGAGTATATCTTTAGCCATATTACCAACAACCTGGAATTTAATAATCTATTGATATTTTGCTACCTGCTTATAAGATGCGCTAAACGGGCCTTCTGTTCCGTTAATTTTGCTATTCAGCAGCAGAGTTACTATTCGTATAAGACGCAAAATAGCCCGTAATCTTACAAGCTTTTTTCTCAAAATTGCCCAAAAATATATGAAAACATCTTTATATCGAACTGTAGACCGCTTCACTTAAGTTTTTGTAAAGTCAGCAATCTACAATATAATTCGTTAGTTGTCCAGTATTACAGGGTTTTTTCGCGGTATCGCCAAAAAAAAGATGAACCTTGACAAAGTTGTTGAAATTTGGATAATGCTTTAAAATAAGTTAGACGAAAACGGCTTTTGGAATGCAACGTATAGATTTGTGCTGATTTATCGGAATTCCCCGATAGCTCAACTGGTAGAGCGAGTCCGGCAGCCGAAGGCTGACGGATTAACCGTTAGGTTGTAGGTTCGAGCCGTGCTCGGGGAATTTGTGTGGGCAAGGTAAATAAAGACAAGTGCTGCGTTGAAAATCTCAGAATTAGAGCTAATTGTTCCCCGATAGCTCAACTGGTAGAGCGAGCGGCTGTTAACCGCTAGGTTGTAGGTTCGAGTCCTACTCGGGGAGGTGTGGCATTCTTTGTGTACGTAATCGAAAGTTTGACTACTGGTCGGCGTTATATCGGCCAGACCGGTGACTTGAATCGCCGTTTGGCAGAACATAACGACCCGGAGCACAAGCCGGGAAAGGATACTTCCAAGCAGGCTGGTCCCTGGAAACTAATCTATCAGGAAATCCATCCGACGTGCTCCCAAGCCATGCGGCGTGAACGCTGGCTCAAGAGCGGAACAGGACGGCAGTGGCTTAATACCAAAGTTGGTAGAGCGAGTCCGCCGCAGGCGGATTAACCGCTATGTTGTAGATTCGAGCCCTACGCGGGGAGTTCGGGATTTTTTCTCTTCAGGGGTGGTGGATCAAAGAACGCAATTGCAACAGCCGATAGCATTTTCCATATTCAAAGC
>DAOVNI010000162.1 GCA_030630315.1 Phycisphaerae bacterium
AGGAGCCATCTATGGCTTCGGGCCGTTTGCACTTGGGTTAGCCGCTTACCACCCGACGGCAGGTTTTTTAGCAGCGACTATACCGTGGCTGTTTTGTCCTGCTGCCTTCGGTCCTAAAGCGAGGTGGCGGTGGATAAGCCGACCGCTTTCGGCCCTGCCGTTTTTGGCAATACTGCTTTTCTTCCAGGTATCCATTCCCTACCGCTTATTTGCGGTTTGGACGCAGGCCAAGTTACATTTAGGTGATTTGCTCGGTTTGATAGCTCCGTTTTATTTGGCTCAGCGAAACATAACCGCGACTTCGGTCGGCGTTTATCATATTCCAATAGCAGCGCTGCTTATGGGTTTTTCAATGCTGCTGGCGGCCAGGCGGCTCGGCATAATGGTAATCTTTGCTGTCGGGGTGATATTGGCTTTCTGCGGCCCTTTTTTCAACGTCAGCCCGATTATCTGGCTGACCATCCCTGTTCTGTGCTGCTCGGTGCTAATCGGTGCAGGGATGCAAGGACTTGCCTCGGCCGGCTTTGCCGACAGGAGATGGGTCCTGACAGCCGCAATAATTATGGGTGTGCTTGCTATCGTAACGCTGCTGCTGGCGATAAAGTGCTACCAGATATTTGCCGGGCTGGGAAGAGGATACGCAAAGCTTTTTATCTACAGCGCCGAGATGTACATATTTGGCGCAATTGCGGTCACTATCATATTCTTTATGGCACGTGCAAAATTGCGCATCGCTGCGCTGCGGTGGGTTACTCTGTGCTCAGCGATGGCGGTGGACATATTTCTTGGCGCAAGATTTATTGTCGATAGGATTCTTTGAATCGAGCGTCCAGCAGCAAGTTATGAGTTGAAGATCTCTCGCTCAATTTGTCCGAGGTAGAATCGGCCGTCTTTCTGCATAAAATTGATAATGGTATCAAACTGCTGATTTATGAAACGAGTATCGTTTGAGACCATCGCTATCGCAACGACCGCACGTGCTTTATTGTCCTGATGCTCAACTTCTGCAGCGGAAACATTGAACCTGCTTTTCAATCGACCGATAACACTTTTGACGATGCTTCTCTTTTCTTTGAGGGAAGCTACCCCCTGCATATGCAATTGAGCCGTCATCACGCCGACAATCATCTCGATACTCGATTCCTGATATTCGATACTCGTTCGAGTATCAAGTATAGATTCTTCTGCCGAGATTGCAACGAGAATCGAGCATCCAACATCGAGAATCACACTTTCATTTCTGCAACGATTTGACGAGTCTGGGGGGATTGGTCTTTATGGGCTTGCTTGAATTCTCCGGCGTAGGCTTTGTGCTCTTTCTTGAAAAGCTCATTGCCGGCGACAATCTCTTGCAATGCCTGCGATTTTTTCCTGGCCTGTTTTAAGAACCGAACGGCTCTTGTGCCATACACGCCACCCAATAGAGCTGAAATAGCAATAGCCAATTCAAACGCATTATCAGCTAATTGCCAGGCATCAGGCCTATCAGCTGATTCGGCCAAAGCCGTCCGGGCAAGCCGGAAGCTCGATTGGGCAAGTATATCCTCGGCTGTATCAGCTTGTGGGAATTCCTTCGGCAGGCCGTAATAAGAAGTAAAAGTCCTGCTCTGCAACTGCGACAGCCCGGTTAATGCCTGCAGTTCTTCCGAGGTGTTTTCCGACCTGGCAGTTTCTGCAGCTATCGTCGTTGTGCGATTGTGCAGCCACGCGTTTTGCTTTTGGGCCTCGGTCGGTGCAAAACGCAGACTATCACAGCCAGCGAGCAAAAAACACGGTAGAATTAATGTAACTAAAACCTTTCTCATCGTTTCTCTCCTTAAACTGTCTTGCCCTTGTTAACCGATTAAAAAATCTCTTCTGATGCGTCCGTTTTGTTTAAATCTCTCTCAAGCGCCCGCAGGCGATATTCATACGAAATGCTTTTTGACTGAAGTAATTCGAGTTTTTGCTGAAAATCCTTCTGACACTGACACAAATACGTCACATCACGCTGCAGCAAATCAAGCTGTCTCTGCAAATTGACCCAACTGCCCACAATCAAAGAGGCCAGAAACACCAACTGAACCAGCACAGAAAGATTTACCCTGCGATTAAACTGCCAGCTTCTCGAATTCTCTTCAGCCATTTTTACACCGGGACATAGAAAACATTCTTGCCGCCCACTCTGGACATGACCGCATAAGTCCCCGCTGAGAGCGTTCCTTGCTGCAGAAAGGACTCAGCCAAATTGACCGCCTGCATCTGCCCCCCAATCTCTACCGGCAGCGACCCTGCCTCGCCTATCTCCACAGCCCGGACGTTATAGACATTGTATGATGACAGACTTTTGACCTTAACAGCCCAGGCGGCGGCTCTGGCGCCAGGTGAAGTAACAACTGATATCTCTTGAGTTTCTTCAGAACCCTTTCGGGCAAGTCTTTCCAGTACCTGTTGGTTATCTACAATATTTACACCGTTGCTCATAACTATTACTTCCTTTTGCGAACGATTTTCAAATTCGTACACTGCTTTTCAAAGTCCATCTGCACCCGCTCTATCCAACTGACGCTTCGGTTATCGCTCTTGTAGCCGAGCAGGTCTCTGCTTTCAGGACTTGTGCTCACCCTGTCGCCGATTCTATAATCAAACACAAGATTCGGCGTCTGTATATCGACGGTCTCGATAATCTCAGACGACACTGCCGCCCTTTGGCGAACGAACTCATACAGAGCGGTAGAATCGTCGACCTCGTCCGGCACGCCGAGCGCATCGTCGGATGTATTTGCAAAGATGCTCTGGCCTGAAACCCTGCGATACTTGAACTGACGGGGAAGCGTAATAATATGCTCAACCACCTCTGCTGCCGAATCAACGGGACCGTCAGCAACTACACAACTTAATCTCTCATCGCTGATTACCGATGCGGTTATCCTGAACTTCAATACTCCCTTCAGAGCCGCCACCCAGGTGTCAACATCGAGCCGGTCACTGCTGAGCCACACCCCGCACTCATCGAGCAGGTTATTAAAGGCGTAAAGGTACTGCCACCAATGCAAGCCGTTATCGAACGATACCTGCAGAAAATAACCCAGCGACCTTCCCTGTTTGTCAGTGGTTAAAACCGGCCAGAAGCGCCTGCGAAGACGAACGAAATTACCACCCTGGAAAATTTTTGAAAAGTCAAACGCATCACCTTGATTGTACGGGGCGCCACTGTAGTCGCCTGCCTCGTTGAGACACCATTTACGATATATATCCTTTACCTGATAGAAATCGGGGTTGGTCGAAGGTGAGAATTTATCATAATCAGTATCCTCGCCGCTTCCGTCCCAGGCCTTTACCAATTCGAAAGTCGCTTCATAAACTTTGAAATCACCCTGAGCAATATACTTGTGCGTTATCGGCCAAAAATTCTTCCTGCTGCGCAAGCTCACGATATTCGTCTTTGAGATGCTAAACTGTTCGCCGTGCGGTTGGCAATTTAACTCAACCGCTCTGCCTGCACCACTCTTATAGAACACAATCGCCTGACCAGGGCCGGTCGGCACAGGCCGGGGAACGAATTTGAACCTCAAGCCGATCCTCTCGCAGCACCGATGCAGGGCCTCTATCAGATTTAATCCGGTGACATCAAGGTCACGAACCGTTTGGTTCCCGGTCAACGCTCGCAGTTGCTCAATGCCCGGTGTCTGTAATCGACCACTCAGCAAATATTCGCAGAGCAAATAATCAATTACTTCTGCATAGCTCCAGAGCTTGCCTTGCAACGGCTCGCAACAAAAGGTTATATAGCTCCTACCATTAACTTCTATCGACACAAGATTGGCATTGGCCTTGCCATCGGGATTAAACACGGTATCAACACCAGCCAGAAACAAACTCGAGCCTTCTGAATCACCTACCCGCTGGCCATAGACGGTGATACGTTTTAGATTTGCGCTAAAATCCCTGGCTACGATTTCCACCCTCTCGCCGTTAGGCCCAATCTCTGTCTCGATGCCTTCTATTTGACCCTCGAAGAGAGGAAAAGCAAAAGCCGCTGCGCCTGGTGGGACACCGTTATAAATCTGCTGGATGCAAACACGTTTTCCCATTGCAAGTTCGGTCTCAACATCCTCAGCAGCGACCAAGTCGGCACCTGTGTACGCAGCAGGGTTATAAGCTAATCTCGCCCAGCTAAAATCCGGCCAGCCGCTGTGCACAATCTCTATAGGCTCAAGAAAGGGGCACAACGCACCATCAAGCAAAATTGAGACAGTAGCCCCGGGAAGTGCCAGCCGTGTTTGAGTTGATTGGAAAAAGTCGATTCTGTTAGACATAAAAAGCCTCAGATATGTTAGATAATTTCGGCACTTAGAATATTGACCGCACCGGGACTTACGGTATCAAGCTGGATCCTTATTTCGGCCAATGAAGCATTTTCCACCCCAGCAGCATCTTCAGCCCTTATGCAAAAGAGATATTTGCTCGCCTCAAGTGTGTCACTCTGGTAGCTGTAAAACCTTCGGCCAGCGTAGCAAATCGTGGCAATTGGGTTTTCATAATTGATTTGTCCTGTGCCGGCGTCATAATAAACTTTGAAACACACAGGTGGCGACTGCTGCTTAACAGGGCAATAGTACCAAACAAGCTGTATCTTGTTAGCGTCCACCTGTGTGGCTCTTGCCTCAAAAATAT
>DAOVNI010000279.1 GCA_030630315.1 Phycisphaerae bacterium
CAAAGAAACCAGATGATTGAGCTTGCAGCCGAATATGACAGCGAGCTGATGGACACCTATGTCCACGACGGGCCAATCGATATTGAAATGATTGACAGGGCGATTAGAAAGGGAACTTTGAGCAACAAGCTTCATCCGGTATTTGTTGGGTCGGCCTTAAAATATATCGGCATCCAAAGGCTGCTCGACGGCGTCGTGGCGTATTTGCCTTCCCCACTGGACAAGCCCGTTCTAATCGGGCACAAACCGGCTGATAAAAATAAAAAAATATCCGTTAAATGCGACCCTAATGGCAGCATGGTCGCACTTGCATTTAAGATTACCAGCGATGTGCACGGCGATTTGAACTTTCTAAGGATTTATCAAGGCACATTAAAGTCCGGCAGCAGAGTCTTAAACACAAATCGCAACAAACGGGAAAATATTACCAGGATATTTGAGATGCACGCCCGTGACCGGAAAATTTTGGACTCCGCCAGTGCCGGCGATATTGTCGCAGTTGTAGGGTTGAAGCAAACTCTTACAGGCGATACGATTTGCGACTCCAAAAAGCCCGTCCGCCTGCCGAGTATTACGTTCCCCCAGTCAGTTATTACTATGTCGATAGAACCCAAAACCGCGGCAGAAAAGGCAAAATTGGCAGAGGCACTGGCTGTTTTGAGACGTGAAGACCCGACCTTTGAATCTAAAGTAGATTCCGAAACAGGCCAGACAGTCATCAGCGGGATGGGTGAGCTGCATTTGGAAATACTCGAGCACAAACTGGTAAAGAGGTTAGGAGTTGATGTCAGGGTTGGCAAGCCAAGGGTCGCCTACAAGGAGGCTATTACAAAATTGGCGCAGACCGAGGGTAAATTCATACGTCAAACAGGTGGTCATGGCCAATATGGCCACGTTGTTTTGATGGTTGAGCCGCTGTTGATGGAGGATGGTCACCGGAGCCGCGATATTGAATTTGAGAGCAAAGTGGCATCTGATGTCGTGCCGAGAGAGTATATCCCTGCTGTCGAAAGGGGCGCCAAGGACGCTTTGGGCAGTGGTGTGTTGACCGGCTTCCCTGTTATGGGAGTCAAAATTACGCTAATTGGCGGCTCATTCCATTCGGTGGATTCTTCGGACCTGGCTTTCGAGCAGGCTGCCGCAATTGCGGTAGAAAAGGCTCTCAGAGAGGCAGCCCCGGTTTTGCTTGAGCCGGTAATGCGGCTTCAGATAATAGCCCCGCAGGCTAATTTCGGGGCGGTCCAGGGCAATTTGCTTGGAAAAAGGGGCGTAATCACAGATTGTCGCCTTCACGGAAATATGCGGGTAATTGATGCTAAGGTGCCTCTGGTGGAAATGTTTGGGTATTCCAGCGAAATTAGAAGTGCCACAGCCGGCAGGGGAACTTTCACTATGGAGCCGTTGAGCTATGAGAAGGTCCCCGAGCAGATTGCCAGGCAAATTATTCTTTAACTCAAACCTGACCGATTTGAAGCCAAATATTGACGTAAGTACTGTTTTAATAAGTATATAGCAGAATTTGTCATTCCTGCGAAATCGAAGGTCCGACTTTAGACGGAGCAGGAATCTAAATCTCTTAGAACGCATTTCTGGTTCCTCTGAAGGCAAACTTCACCAGAACCGGTCGGTTTGAGCTTTAAAAATAGTGCTATTTTTTTATATTTGCGTCAGGATTTTTGTCGACATTTTGTTGACAGCGATTGATTTACGTGATATTTTGCAGGTTTTTCAGCCGTAGCGAGCATTGTCAGGGACGACTTTGCGTGAACCAGTTGGGCTGTGGCATATCCGTGATTTCGTGGTCAGGGATGGTTTATTAAGTACTCTGTTAGACTTAGGGGTACACCAGAGCCGGTAAATGGCTTTGGAAGGGCCGCAGGGTTCTTGTTTTGCCGGTACCCTACTTTGCGATTTTTTGCAAAGTAGGAACCCGCAGAGTGGTCCGAACCCGAATTCTTAAGGAAAGCGAATTTATTGGTTGGATGTCGCGTTTTTTTGGTCGTTGATAGAGAAGTTAAAGACAGTCAATAAAAAGTGCCTTTCCTGCCAAAATCAAACAAGATAGATTTAGCGGATAATGGAAAAACTATACGCTAAGAGTGGATTTTTTTATTTTGTTTTTGGTTTATGAGTTGATATACTTCAGGGTTTTAAGGTTTGCAGGGGTGAACTTGTCCCTGCGGAAGCAGGAAGTGTAGGGGAAAGTTATGGCTGCCGAAACCGAAAGAATAAGAATTAGAATGGAGGCCTACGACCACAGGGCCCTTGATGCATCTGCTAAGGAGATAGTGGAGCACGCTCGAAAGACCAATGCTCGTGTCAGTGGTCCGGTGCCGTTGCCTACGCGTATCGAAAGATATACCGTTTTGCGAAGTCCCCACATCGATAAAAAGTCACGTGAGCAGTTTGAGTTGAGGACTCATAAACGTCTGATTGACATTCACGAGGCCAACGCGCGAACGGTCGAAGTGTTGAATCGTTTGGTGGTGCCGGCCGGCGTCTTTGTAAAGATAAAAGCGTGACGCGGGCTTACACCCGTAATTCGGGAAACGAGCGACGAGATAATGGCAATGTTATTGGGAAAAAAAGTTGGAATGACTCAGGTCTATGATGACTCGGGCAAGTTGTTGCCTGTTACGGTCATACAAGCCGGTCCCTGCACCGTTATGCAGGTCAAAACAGTGGAGACAGACGGCTACAATGCTGTTCAGTTGGGATATGACGAAGTAAAACCCTCGCGCAGGAAGAAGCCCGAGATTGGACATGCCCAGAAATCCGATACAGCACCTAAGAAATTCATCA
>DAOVNI010000077.1 GCA_030630315.1 Phycisphaerae bacterium
AATGGCAAAAACAAGCTGCAATTTTCATGGGCGAATACGCTCATCGACCCGACCAGCTTGGAGATGCTGCCTAAAGCCGATGCAGACAAAATTGACATCGCTGATTTGACCTATCCGCCGAGGGTAAGGAACCTGGGGCTGTGGAATATCAAAAGCGGTGTAAGCGGCAAGGTGCCGGTGGAGATTACGTATCTGACCAGCGGCCTGTCGTGGCGGGCGTTTTATATGGGAACGCTGACAGAAAATGAAAAGACTATGCGCCTGCAGGGCTACGTACGCGTTACCAACAATAGCGGCGAAGATTATGAAAATGCACAGACGCGCTTGATTGTCGGCAAAGTCCACATCCTCGACCGAATCGCAGACCTTGCCCGCCGACAATACCCCTACAACAGACCGGGGGTGCCGCCTACGCAGATAGGACGATTTAGGGCCCCCGAGAAGGCCAAAAGGGAGGTGGTCCGGGCCTTTGGCCTGGACATAAAATTTCAGGGTGGGCTTGGGCCCAAAGAAATCAAAAAAGAGGGGCTGAGTGAGTATTTCCTTTACACGATTGAGGGAACAGAGACGATTCCGACCGGCTGGTCGAAACGGCTGCTTAGCTTTGATATTGACGAGGTGCCGGTGGTAAACCTGTATAAATACGAGCAGCAGCGCTACGGCAATTCTGTAATGCGGTTCCTCAGCTTCAAAAACGATGAAGAGCACGAGCTTGGCGAGACGCCCATACCCGGCGGAATGCTGAAGGTTTATAGGGGCGTTGACGATGAGGGGCACTTGTCTTATACGGGCCAGTCATCGTTCAAGTATATCCCTGTGGATGAGGATGTGGAGCTTAACCTCGGAGGGGTCGCCAATGTCGTTGTTGAGCCAACGCTTATGGATTACAGGACGGAGAACTACCGGTTTGACCGTCGCGGCAACATCTCCGGCTGGGACGAGATTCGCAAATTCAAGATTGAAGTCAGAAATACTCGCGAGATTGGCGTTAAGGTCGAGATTCAGCGCAACTTCAATACGCAATACTGGGACCTGGAGAAAAGCGGTGACTTCGACGAGTTTGAGAGAGTTGACCTGGACACGGTCAAGTTCACGCTTATCTTAGAGCCGAGGTCAAAGAAGAAATTCGAATATGTCCTGACGACCTATCACGGCATAAGACAGGAAGAAACTTCGCGATAAAAATTAGCACAATGCAAAAGTCTATTGAATAAAAAGGGCTGTAAAATGAAACGTACTTTAATATTACTGATAGTAGCTGTAATCACTTCTGCTGCACAGGGCAAGGTCGATTTGGTTACGCTGCCGACACGGAATACGGTACAGCTTACGATTTATAACTCGGCGGATATGACATTAGTGCGTGAAAGTAGAGACCTTACGCTGAAAAATGGGAAAAACAAGCTGCAGTTCTCGTGGGCGAATACGCTCATTGACCCGACCAGCTTGGAGATGCTGCCTAAAGCCGATGCAGACAAAATTGACATTGCCGATCTGTCTTTCCCGCCGAGGGTAAGGAACCTTGGGCTGTGGAATATCAAAAGCGGCGTGAGCGGCAAGGTGCCGGTGGAGATTACGTATCTGACCAGCGGCCTTTCCTGGCGGGCGTTTTATATGGGAACGCTGACAGAAGATGAAAAGACAATGCGTTTGCAGGGTTATGTCAGAGTTACCAATAATAGCGGTGAAGATTATGAGAACGCCCAGACGCGCTTGATTGTCGGCAAAGTCCACATACTCGACCGGATAGCAGACCTTGCCCGGCGAAAATATCCCTACGGCAGACCGGGTGAGAGAGTCGTGCCCGAACCGACGATAATAGCTTCCACCAGACTCTGGGCCGGCCAGGCGAAGGGAGAGGTGATGCGTGCAGGAAGGTTAAAGCCGAAAGAAATCAAAAAAGAAGGGCTGAGCGAGTATTTTCTCTATACGATTGAAGGGACTGAGACTATTCCTACCGGCTGGTCGAAACGGCTGCTTAGCTTCGATGTTGACGAGGTGCCGGTGGTAAATCTGTATAAATATGAGCGAGAGCGCTACGGCAATTCCGTGGTGCGGTTTCTTAGCTTCAAAAACGATAAAGAACACAAGTTAGGCGAAACGCCAATCCCCGGCGGGATGCTGAAAGTTTATAGGGGCGTTGACGATAAGGGGCACTTATCTTATACGGGCCAATCATCGTTCAAGTATATCCCTGTGGATGAGGACGTGGAGCTTAACCTTGGTGCGGTCGGCAACGTCGTTGTCGAGCCGACGCTTATGGATTATAGCACCGCTAACTACAGGTTTGACCGTCGCGGCAATATTTCCGGCTGGGACGAGATTCGCAAATTCAAGATTAAAGTTAAGAACACTCGCGAGATTGACGTTAAGGTCGCGATTCAGCGCAACTTCAATACGCAATACAGGGACCTGGAAAAAAGCGGTGAGTTTGACGAGTTTGAGAGAGTTGACCTGGACACGGTCAAGTTCACGCTTATCTTAGAGCCGAGGTCAACGAAAAAATTTGAGTACGTCCTGACAACCTATCACGGCGTAAGGCGGGAAGAAACTTAGCGATAAGCATAAGCTCACAATTTACTTAGCTTGGTTATAGCTCGAGCTATCCGGTCACGGCGGGCCTCGATGGGGGCTGGGTCCTTCGTAAAAGTGGTCATATCCTTCGTAATATCTTCAGGTACCTCAAGCAGGGCAGTGTACTTTTGTCGCTGGTTGGCGGTGAGTTTGTTTTTTTTGGCTTTGAGCAGTCTGTTCAGGGGTGCTGCGGGTGTTTGGAGATAACCGCCAAAATACGATAAAGGCCGATTGGGGGCTGTTCGATATTGAGCAAAAGCGGCGATTTTTCCAGGAGCGTGTCAGGGCGCCATTTTTTTGAATCTATAAGTCTTTGCTGACAAAAGACTTATGTATTTTAAGCCCAAGAGCATCAAATCCTTTCAATTTTTTTGAAAAAATTTTATTTTTTTGTTGCACGGGGGGTGTCCAGAGAATATACTGTATTAAGTAGCTAATACAGTAATACAGAATAGGGACAAAACGATATGTTACTGGAAATCGACCATCACAGCGGAGTGCCGATTTATCGGCAGGTAATCGAACAGATTCGGCAGCAGATTATGGCAGGGCAGTTGAGCGAAGGAGAGCAGCTAATGTCGGTGCGTGAGCTTGCGGCGCAGCTTCATGTCAACCCGATGACAATCAGCAAGGCGTACGCCCTGCTTGAGGTTGAAGGGCTGGTGGAAAGGCGCCGCGGAGTTGGACTGTTCGCAGCCAGAGTCCGGAAGGACAAGAAGGTACATACCAAGGCCAAGCTTCTGGAAGAGATTCTGAGAAAGGCGGCGGTAACGGCGGTGCAGTTTGGAATACCTGAAGAAAAGGCCAGAGAAATGCTGGCTAAGCTATACCGGAAATATGATTCAAGAACGAGGAGTCACTCTAATGAATAGCGAAAACCCAATAGTGCAGATGCGCAAGGTCTGCAAACGATTCGGAAACATAAAAGCCCTTGATGATATCGACCTTGAGATACATCCGGGCAGAATAATCGGGCTGTTAGGAGCCAACGGGGCAGGCAAGAGCACGTTACTTCGACACATCATAGGACTGTACAAAGAAGATGAAGGAGAATGTGTTACCTTCGGGCGTGAGGCAGGCAAACTGGGGCCGAAGGAGCTGGGGCGGATAGGATATGTTCATCAGGAGGGTGAGCTTCTTGACTGGATGACGGTCAAGCAGCTAATCCGCTATGTCAGCACATACTATCCCAACTGGAACCGTGAGCTGGAAGAAAAGTACGTCACAGACTACGAAATATCAACGAAAGCACGTGTCGGGTCTTTGTCACCCGGTCAGAGGCAGAGACTGGCGATACTGCTGGCGATAGGTTTTGAGCCGGAGCTGCTGATACTGGATGAGCCGGCAGCGGCCCTGGACCCGGTGGCACGCGCACGGTTTCTGGATTTGCTGCTGCAGATTATCCAGGCCGAGAATCGCACGATTATCATTTCATCGCATATACTAAGTGACGTGGAGAAGGTTATCGACCACGCGGTGATAATGAAAGAAGGGCGTATCCTGTTAGACTGCAGCTTTGACGAATTGCGCGAGCGATTCAGCCGGGTGCGTATCAGCGCTTTGGGCGGAGAGCTGCCGGTCGAATTGCCGTTTGAGAACGTGGTACACTGCAAGCGGAGCGACGGCCAAGCAATACTGACGGTGCAGGACTGCCCACGGGAGAAACTGCAGGAGCAGGCAAAAAGTCTGAATTGCTGGGTCGAGATAGAGGCGCTGCCGCTGGAAGAGATTTACAAGATAGTTGTCAGTTAAAAAGGTTAAAAAAGAACACGTTACTGGAGTGTGAAAATGAGTATCTTAACCGTCAATTTGAAGCATCTTTATCAGCGTCGTGGTTTCTGGCTGGTTTATGTGATTTTGGGACTTTTTGCGTTTGCAGGTATCGCAGTGTTGTTTAAGGGCCCGGAGGCGGGGCAAGGACGATTTACAGGGTTTGTGGTGTTGGCGCCTGTAGTTGGGCTTTTGTTAGCTGTGCTGCCGATAGAGGTCCTGTCCAAGCCGTTTTCATATTGCCTTCCCGGCCACCGGAAGGTACCGAGGAGATTTGTATTTTGTGTGGGAATAGTGTTTAACCTTTTCGGGTCGCTGCTGTTTTTTGTGTATCCCTATTTAAATGCGGGGCAATTGGTTCTTGTTGTTTGCTCAGCGTTTTTCGCAGGTCTGATTTCTTATTTGCTTGTCGCCGGACTTGCTTTTGGCGTCAGGAACTCGGTGGCTTTCATAGGATTACTGCCGTTGATAATTGTCGCAGGACAGTTTTTTGACCTGCATACAGTTATAGAGGGCGTGATTGTTGGAAATCCCCTTGTGGTTATTTTGGTGGGAGTTTTGAGCAGTGTTTTGGCGTGGCTTTGGTTGGGTGATGCTCGCCTGGCACGACGATACTGCGGTGTGCCGGGGATAGGTTCTCTTGACGCCTGGAATCGAGACAAAATGCAAAAGTACCGTCAGGTCAGGCTGGCTAAAAAATGGGACAAATTGAAAAAACATCCCAGTCCGTGGGTGGAGACGTTTTTTCTTGGCCGTATGAACAGGTATGACTACGTCAGTACAGGACGATATATATGGGGCGGGTTATACACGGCATTTGGGATTGCACTATCGCAACTATCACAGTGGAAAGAAGCTTTCTCAGGTGTGTTTTTGGCTTTAGTGTTAGTGTGTTTCCTGGGTTATATGGGCCCGGGAAGAAATATACTTTTCATTATGCCGGGGTTCATAATAGCCCAGATGCGATTGCCAGTTTACTCGAGTATGCTGATTTCAGGGGGGCGAAATGAAAGATACCGTGGAGCAATGACTTTAGTCATTACCACGGCGGTGCTGATTACCGTACTGGTAACTATCGTAGCGGCGTTGTCTCTGCCATTAGCGGCAATTATGCCGGATATTACGTTGCGAGGCAGAACCTTTGCTTTTTATGCGATGAATATAGAACTTTTCTTTATTCCCCTGTTGATGATACCAATTGTATTTACTATCCAGTTGATTTTTTACAGAAAGCCAATTTTTATGATGTTATTGATTATGCTGCTGTTCATGCTGCTATTCTGGCACGAGCAGTTCGGTGCGGTGATAAACCCAATGTATATTGTAAGTCCTGTGGTCTTGAGCTGGGTTCTCTTTTTGCTTGTTTTGCGTTACGTCTGTACGAGGCGGAGCCTGGTCGGGCAGGGGTGATACTCCTGCGGGGAATGACAAAAAAAGCCGCAGGGGGTCAGAAATATTCGACGTCGAGCGTATGGGGTAGTTTTTCGAGGGGGCAGCCGGAGCATCTGGCTTTCGGTTTGCAAAACTCTTTGCCGACTCTTACCAGCAATGCGTGGTACTCGTTGAAAAGCTGGATATCCTGCGGAAGATTGGACTGGAATAATTCGCGCAGCCGCTCGTAATCGGCGTCCGGGCCGATTAGCTGGTGACGAAAGGCGATTCGTGCGGTGTAGGCGTCCACGACGAAAATGGGTCTCTCGAGAGCGTAAAGTAAAATTGAGTCGGCTGTTTCGCGGCCGACGCCCTTTACGGCTAAAAGCTCGGCTCTCAACTGGTCGGTATCAAGGCCTTCGAGGTTGGTCAGCTTTCCATCATAGTTTTCAAAGAGCCAGTTTACGAAGTTTTTGAGCCGTTTTGCTTTTATATTGTAATAACCGGCCGGTCGGATGAGTTCAGCAAGGCGCGAGACGTCAAAGTGATAGAGTTTTTCGGGGGTCAAATGGTCGGCGGATTTTAGATTTGCTATTGCTTTTTCGACATTGCCCCAGTTTGTGTTCTGGGTCAGGATGGCACCTGCGATTATCTCGAACTGGGTCTGGCCGGGCCACCAATGCTGAGGGCCAAAGCGGTCGAAAAGCAGTTGATAAATCTCGGTCAACTGTTTGCTTATCATCGCGGTAATTGCCGTTCCTAAAAGAGTGTCATTTTTTGACTATTGTAATCTCGGCTCATCTAAAGTAAACTCTGCAAAAATTTAGAAATAGCCACTAAGACTCGTGCTACGTAGCAAGTACTTCGCAGAGTAGTACACCAAGGCACAAAGAGTTTAGTGGTATTTAACCACGGATGGCACGGATTAAATAAAATTTAAAAGTAAATTAAGAAAAGTTACAATCCAGAGAACAGCCAACAGAATGAAAGATAAATACAAGCACAGCTCGAGTCAACTGCTTAACTTTACACGAGATTCTTATTTTGAACGGACGAGCCGGCCGATTTACGCCATAGTTTTTCTGCTGCCTCTTATTGTTTTCTACGAGGTGGGAACGATTTTGATTAATACCGACGTGCTGAACCAAACTCAGGTCCGGGTGGTGGCGTTTGTATGGCTGCAAAGTTTTCTCGATGAATACGTGGGACTCGGCAGCAGATTAGCGTGGATAGCACCTCCCCTGGTAGTTGTCGTGATTTTGATAGCGCTGCAATTAGCGTCGCGCAAACGGTGGGACTTTGGTCTCGGCGATATTCTGCCAATGGTGGTCGAGTGCATTCTGCTTGCAGCTCCGTTGATTGTGTTGAGTTTATTTTTGAATAGTCCAGCCGAGCCACAAGGCGGTATCGGCCGGTTCGACAACAGCGTGGCACGAATACAGATTGAATCGGTGCCGAGCTGCTCTTCGGCTACAGGAGGCAGTTTATCGCCGGCGGCTACGGAACCCGGCAGCGCTGAGGTGCCCCCCCTTAGAAACTCCACAATGGGTAATAAAT
>DAOVNI010000087.1 GCA_030630315.1 Phycisphaerae bacterium
ATAATTTTAAGAACCCCCCAAGCATAAAATTAAACCCCGCCAACAGGTGGCGGGGCTAACCAAACCCACAGATGGCAGAAATACTTCATAAAATGCGTATAAATTGCCGAAAAAATAATTGACAGAGGGTGGTTGGTTTTGTATAATTCTGTTGTATTTGTATGAAAACATACAGATACGGCCCTGAGATCCGCCAAAGGCGGAATTATGGGATTGTGGCAGGGTTTTAATCTTCGGGTGGTTCGGTCGTCTTTTTAGGTAAAGGCGATTGACTTCCCGGGGCGGCCCAGCGGAGCCATAATTTGAGGATTCCTGAAAAGCAGGAGTTCTTCCGGAATAACGAGCTTGCACGGCCAAGATGGCCGTGTTACAATGTTTATCAGGAAAGGTGTAGAAAAATGAGTTCCAAGTCTCGCACTTCGGCTGATTCAGCTGGTAAATCCACTCTCAAAACAGGCGCTCAAATAATCGTCGATACCCCTATCGAGCAGGGTGTTGATACGATGTTCGGCTATCTCGGCGGCGTGGTGCTGCCTTTGTTTGATAGATTATACGATGCGCCGATTAATTTTATAATTCCGCGTCATGAGCAGGGCGGCTGCCATATGGCTGATGCTTATGCACGCGCCAGTGGAAAAGTCGGCGTTGTTGTTGCGACCAGCGGTCCCGGTGCGTGCAATTTGGTTACCGGTCTTGCTACGGCGAATATGGATTCGGTGCCGGTAGTTGCCCTTACCGGGCAGGTCCGCACAGAGCTTATCGGAAATGACGCATTCCAGGAGGCCGACACTACCGGCATTACCCGTCCGATTACAAAGTACAACTGTATTGTCAAGGACGTTAAAGACTTGGCGAGGACGATTCGGGAGGCATTTTATATTGCTTCGACCGGTCGGCCGGGACCGGTACTGGTCGATTTACCGGTTGACGTTGAGGTCGCCAGGTGTAGTAACGATGGGCCTGCCGAGATGAAGCTGCCCGGTTATCGGGTCCGGACCAAAGGCCACGCCAAACAGATATCAATGGCGGCTGAAGCAATAAACAAATCGGAGCAGCCGGTGCTTTATGTTGGCGGCGGGGTTATTAGCGCGAACGCAAGCGAAGAATTAAGAACGTTGGCCGAGGGCGCGCATCTACCCGTAACAATGACACTTTTGGGGCTGGGAAGTTACGACCAGGGAAGGCCCGAATCGCTGGATATGCTCGGAATGCACGGAGCCGCCTATGCTAATTATGCCGTGCAGGAATGTGATTTGTTGATTGCCGTAGGTGCTCGTTTTGACGATAGAGTTACCGGCAAGATTAAGGAATTCGCTCCGAATGCAAAGGTAATCCATATCGATATTGACCCGGCCAGTATATCGAAGAACGTTCGCGTCGATATTCCAGTTGTGGGGGATGCAAAGGTTATACTGGCTGAATTGGTTAAGGAAATAGAATTCCGCGAGAGAAAGCGGTGGTTTAAGAAAATTGCCGATTGGAAAGCTAAGTTTCCATTTAATTATGACAGGAATTCATCGGCGATTAAGCCGCAGTATGTTGTTGAGGAAATTTGTCGTCAAACCGACGGCAAAGCGATTATAACTACGGGCGTTGGCCAGAATCAGATGTGGGCCGCTCAGTTTTATCGCTTCAGCAGGCCCAGACAGCTTATCAGCTCCGGTGGACTCGGCACAATGGGCTATGGTCTGCCGGCCGCCATAGGTGCTCAGGTAGCCAGACCGACAGAGACCGTTATTGATATTGACGGTGACCATAGTTTTAATATGACTATGACCGAGCTTCGCACGGCTGTTGAGAACAAGCTGCCGATAAAGGTTTGTATTTTGAACAACGGGTATATGGGAATGGTTCGGCAGTGGCAGGAGCTTTTCTATAATAAGCGTTATTCCAAGAGCTACCTGTCCAATCCCGATTATGCGAAGGTGGCAGAGGCTCTTGGCGCGGTCGGGATAACTGTCGATAAGAAAGCTGATGTCCCCAAAGCCGTCAAGGCGATGCTGGCTGAAAAGCAGCCCTGTGTGGTTGACTTTAGAATCGAGCGGGAAGAAAATGTTTGGCCGATGGTTGCGGCCGGCAAAAGTCTAAGTGAGATGGATGGGCTTGATATATTGGAAAGGTTAATCTGAATTTTACCGCCGAGTTCGCAGAGGACGCAGAGATTTTTGATATTTCATTATGCACAACTTGTGGTTTTTCTTTCCTTCTATTCTGGTCTTGCTCGGTGCTCTCGGCGGTCTCTGCGGTTAATCATTCTATTTTGAGATTAGAAAGTGGTATGAAAAATGAAGCATATAATAAGTGCACTGGTTGAAAACAAGCCCGGAGTTCTGGCCCATGTTGCCGGGATGTTTGCCGCACGGGCGTTTAATATTGATTCGCTTGTTGTTGGCCGAACCGAGGACCCGGACTTGAGCCGGATGACGATAGTTGTTATCGGCGATGACAGGGTTGTTGAGCAGGTTCGAAAACAGTTAGCCAAGGTTGTTCCTGTTGTTAAGGTTCAGGATTTTGTTGGTCAGCCGGTGGTAGCCCGTGATTTGATGCTTATAGCGATTTTGGCCCCGTCGGAAAAACGGCCTGAAATCTTATCGCTGATAGAAACGTTTAAGGGAAAAGTTGTGGATATCGGCCCAAGGTTTGTTATGGTCGAAGTCAGCGGGCCTGAAGCCAAGATTGAGGCTTTCATCAATGTATGCAAGCCTTATGGTATTAAAAGCGTCGCCAGAACCGGAACAATCGCAATGCCCCGGCAGGCAAAAACAGAGCCATAGACCGAATTCGTCGTGCGATACACGCAATACGAGATTCGCACGCCTATAAATTCCTTGCCTGACAGAAAGCTTTTAATATAATGTGAAAGTTTGCTTTTAGGGGAAAGAAGGGTGTGAAATAATAATCTTCATTTAGAAAATAAGGAGAGTTAAAGCTATGGCATTAAAAATTTATTACGAAAAGGACGCCCCGATAGATGCGTTAAAGGGTAAGAAGGTTGCGATTATCGGTTATGGCAGTCAGGGCCATGCGCACAGTTTGAATTTGCGCGACAGCGGCATAGAAGTGGCCGTGGCCGAGCTGAAAGGGACGGACAACTTTAAACTCGCACAGGAGCACGGCTTTACGCCGATGGATATAAAAACTGCTATGGAGGGTGCGACGCTGATTATTGTAACCGTGCCGGATGAAGTTCAGGCAAAAGTTTACAAAGAGTCAATCGGGCCCAATTTGGTAGCCGGTCAGACGCTTGGTTTCTGTCACGGCTTTAATATTCATTTTAAGTATATTGTGCCTCCGGACGATGTTAATGTTGTGATGATTGCTCCGAAGGGGCCGGGACATCTGGTTCGCAGTGAATTTGAAAAAGGCGGCGGCGTGCCGAACCTCGTAGCTGTCCAGCAGGATGCAACCGGCGACGCAAAGCAGATTGCCCTTGCCTGGGCGAACGGGATCGGCGGCGCCAGAGCAGGTATTATCGAAACCACGTACAAGGAAGAGACTGAAACAGACCTGTTTGGCGAGCAGTGCATTCTCTGCGGCGGCCTTACGTCGCTTATCAAGGCCGGTTTCCAGACGCTGGTCGAAGCGGGATATCAGCCTGAGATTGCCTATTTCGAATGTATGCACGAGGTGAAACTGATAGTTGACCTTATGTATCAGGGCGGGATGAGCTATATGAGATACAGCATATCCAACACCGCTGAGTACGGCGACCTGACCCGCGGGCCGAGGATTGTCACCGAGCAAACTAAAGCGGAGATGAAAAAGATACTCTCGGAAGTTACGTCCGGCGAATTCGCTAAAGAATGGGTAAACGAATACAGAAGCGGCTTGAAAAAGTTTAAAGAGCTATACGAAAAAGACCACGACTGCCAGCTGGAAACAGTTGGCAGAGGATTGCGCAAGATGATGAAGTGGATCGATTCCAAAGAAGTGTAAAACGGAGAACGAAAAATGCAAAGCCAAAACCTAAAATGTAAAATTTCGAGTTTTGAATTATGGTTTTTAGTTTTTAGTTTTCAGCTTTTAGTTATCTTGGGTTTGTACGGCTGTTCTGTTTTGGAGTATTTTCAGCCTGAAAGGCCTCCCTATGATGAGCAGCTTTCCGAGTGCTACCGGCGCACAAAGCTAAAGGAAAGTAGCTCCGCTGATGTGCTTGCTGCGATTCATATACCCGAGTATGAGCTGCTTAGCCAGAGCAAGAGCGTTGTTGCTTCCTCAGGGCAGAAGAAAAAAGGCCACAAGATTTGGTTCAATATGGTCGCCTTCGACGAGAACGAGCTCACAGCAAAGCGGAAGTACCTCTTTATTGTAGATGACAGACCCAATATTTTGGAAGATCCGAAGAAGGAATTAAGCTTTGATTGCGAGATGGTATTGGAAAGTGAGGTACTTGAGAAGCCCTACGCAAATGAAAACGCAAGGCGAATCGCAATACTAAACCAGGTCTTGGCGAACGTCCGCAGAGACATAGATGAAGTCGGCCAGGACAATAAAATGCTTGACGTCGGCGGGATGCTTATCAATCAGGCACTGGAGACTGTTTTGGTTAAATTGGACTCCTCGCCTGCGCTGGCGACGAGGCTGAATGAGCCGGCCGGCGTCGATTTTAGCCACATTAATCTTGGCAGGGGCAAGATTCAGATGCTCGTCGAGAATGATATTGTCAAAGTCAAGATGAGGTTAGGCTCACTTGTGAAGAAGTTCTAAAAACAACAAGAACCGCAGTAAAGTGAAGAGAAAAATGTAGAACAGATGCGAGCTGATTGCAGGCGCGTTTTACATTTTTGTTGTTAAAATAATCAATTAAAAGAGTGGGTCTATAAGCCGAGTTTTGTGCCCCGTCACTTCTGACGGGCGGCGGCCATTTATCTTGACCAACTGTTACCAGTTGGCTCTCCCGATACATCGGGAAGCGACCTACCCGCTGGCTGCCCCCCCCTGCTTTCTTACGAAAGCAAGAAGGGGGGATACTCGGGCCAAGTATTACCAGCTGCTTGGTCTTGCAGGCGGTGGGGTTTGCCCTGCCAGCGCCGTCACCGGCACTGCGGTGCGCTCTTACCGCACCATTTCACCATTGCCTGTGTCCCGACGAATCGGGGCCATCGGCTGTGTATTTTCTGTGGCACTTTCCCTGGGGTCGCCCGAATCCGGTTTTGCAATAAATCGCAAAATCGGAACCGGCCCCCGGTGGCCGTTAACCACCACCGTGCCCTGTCCTGCTCGGACTTTCCTCCAGCTTTTTTTAGAGCCAGCGACCGCCCGACCCACTCTTTTCAATTGACTATTTCATTATCAGCTACAACCTATTATAACAAAAGTTCGCCTTGTTGTCCACTTTATGATATAATATTAGTATCATGAAAGTTATCAGGAATCGTACAGCCCTGAAAAGGATGGCCGAAGAGGATGACTGTTTTGTGAACATGTCGCCTCAGCAGCGCATCGCTTTTATATGGGAGCTTACCGCCGAATTATGGTCGTTAAAGGGCAGCCAATATGCTGAACGAAGATTACAAAGAAATGTTACGAATCTTATTAAACAACAAGGTTAAATTCCTTGTTGTCGGGGCTTATGCGATGGGCGCATACGGATACCCCCGTGCCACGGGTGATATTGATATATGGGTCGAACCGTCTTTGGAAAACTCCGAAAAAATCTATCAATCCCTTTTAGAATTCGGTGCTCCTCTTTCAGAGATCACGAAAATGACCTTCTGCGAAGAAGGCATTGTTTTTCAAATCGGCGTAGCTCCAAGAAGAATCGATATAATCACTAAAATTGAGGGGGTCGATTTTGAACAAGGCTATTCTGACGGACAAGAGATAGAAATTGAGGATATCAGGATTCCCTTCATCTCTAAAGAAAACCTTATCAAAAATAAAGAATCAACAGGTCGTGAAAAAGATAAGCTTGATGCAAAATATTTGCGCCAGAATCACGATGTCTAATGTTATATACAACTATAAATTTGTCCAAACTCTGCATAATTCTGCAGTGGGTGGCAGCCTCAAAGCCGAAGGCTTTGGGGATGGTCAATGCGCAGATGACTGTTTTTTTATAATTCTTTTGAAATTTCGATACGTTTTTTGAAGTGCTCATCGTCGGTATCGGGGAAATCGCTTCTGAAGTGGACGCCTCGGCTCTCCTGCCGCATCTGGGCCGACTGCGCCATAAGCAGGCAAACAGTGAGCATATTCTGGCATTCCCAGCCCTGTGGCGAATCAAAGACTTTGTCCATCACATACCGCTGCCAGAATCTGATAATCTCCTGGGTCTCTGCCAGTGGCTGGGCCTTTCGAGTGATGCCGACGTTTCGCCACATAAGAGCTCGGAGCGAGTTTCTAACGTCGGTGGTATCCAACCGACTGCGGTCTGAATGCGGGATTTGATATTTTATTAGTGGGTGCTTGATATGAGCGGTACTTGCTTTTTTGTGCCGGCAGATGGATTGCCCGGCTGTTTTGCCGAATACCAGCCCTTCGAGCAGGGAGTTGCTGCCGAGCCGATTTGCGCCGTGCAGCCCCGTGGAAGCAACCTCGCCGCAGGCGTAAAGATTTTCGATGCTTGTCCTGGCTGAGGTGTCGGTCTTAACGCCGCCAATCATATAGTGTGCGCTGGGTCGGACAGGAATCAGGTTCTGGCTGATGTCTATGTCGAAGCTTTCACACAGCTCGAAAATCTGCGGGAATCTTTTTGCAAAATATTTTTTATCGAAGTGCCGAACATCTAAATAGACATGCGTTGATTCGGTTTTTAGCATTTGGGCCAGGATGGCTCTGCTGACAATGTCACGCGGTGCAAGCTCAGCGGATTCGTGATATTCTTTCATAAAACGGCGGCCCTTATTGTCTAAAAGTATAGCTCCTTCTCCCCGGAGTGTTTCTGTAATCAATGCCCGCGAGGCACCTG
>DAOVNI010000104.1 GCA_030630315.1 Phycisphaerae bacterium
GAATTCATAACTGAATTGGGAACGAGATTGAATTGTTTTCTGCCGGTGATTGCGACCTTCGTGCAGGAAGATTGTAATAGCAGCAGACCACACAGAGCAGCCAGTTGTAATTTCAAAGACGGTTTCATGGCATTTCCCCCTTTCTTTGTAAAGTCAATTTGTCAATGTTTGATGACCATACGACCAAGCGTGTAAATCAATGGTTTTTCCGGATACTTAACAGTATATATTAAGCAGTCGCCGTTGTTCTTTTGCAATCTTTTTTCCACTCCTGTGCTTATTTATTTCCGTCAATTTCATTCTTGATTTGGTTCAACAAATTAATAGCCTCTATCGGCGTCAGATTATTGACATCTGTTGAGGCGAGTTTTTCGAGGACGGATTTGTGTTTCTGGACGAAGAGGGAGTCTTTGTCGGGCTGTTTTGTTTTGTGTTTTGAGAGATGGGTGCCGGTGGCTTCTTTTGCGAAGGTGCTTTCCAATTCTTCGAGAATTTCTTTTGACCTTTCAAGAATGGATTTTGGTACGCCGGCGAGTTTTGCGACGTGGATGCCGTAACTTTTGTCGGTTCCGCCGGGTAGAATCTTGTGCAAAAAGACGACCTCGTCCATCCATTCGCGGACGGCGACGTTGCAATTCTTGACATTCGTAAATAATTCGGCTAATTCGGTAAGTTCGTGATAATGGGTGGCAAAGAGCGTTCGGCATTTTAGTTTGTTTGCGATATGCTCGGTAATCGCCCAGGCCAGGGCCAGGCCGTCGTAAGTGCTTGTGCCGCGGCCAACCTCGTCGAGTATTACCAGGGATTTTTTCGTGGCGTTGTTAATGATGTTTGCCGTTTCGGTCATTTCGACCATAAAGGTTGATTGGCCGCGAACCAGCTCATCGGAGGCGCCGACGCGGGTGAAGATTCTATCGACCAGGCCGATGGTCGCATCCTTGGCGGGGATGAAGCTGCCGGCCTGTGCCATCAGGACAAGCAGGGCGGTCTGTCTTATATAAGTGCTTTTTCCGCTCATATTCGGGCCTGTTACAATCAGATAATCGCCGGCTTGTCCGCCCAGCTCGATGTCGTTGGGCACAAACTCCGGGCCGAGCGTTTCGGCCAAAACCGGGTGTTTGCCATCGTTTATGATAAGCTCGCCGCCATCGGTCATTTTAGGGCGGATGTAGTTTCGCCGCCTGGCCAGATACGCCAGGGCGGCGAGACAATCGCATTGGGCGAGAGTGTCGGCGAGGGCCTGCAGTCGGCTTACGTATTGAGTGCATTGTCGGCGGATGTCCTCGAAGAGCCGCTGCTCTAATTCGAGTGCTGATTCGGCGGCGCTGAGGGCCTGCGTTTCGTATTCTTTCAACTTGTCGGTAATGTAGCGCTCTGCGTTTTTGATTGTTTGCTTTCGCATATAGTCGGCGGGGACCTTGTCTGCTGCTGAGCGGCTTATTTCGATATAATAGCCGAAGACCTTGTTGTAGCCGATTTTTAGATTGCGGATGCCGGTTCGCTCGATTTCGCCTTTCTGATAATGCCGCAGCCAGCTCTGGCCGTCTCTGGAAATCGAGCGCAGGCGGTCGAGCTCTTCGTTGAAGCCGGTCTTTATTACGCCGCCATCGCGAAGGTGCGAGGGACATTCCGGCTCGATTGCGGCTTCGAGCAAATCAGCTAATTCGTCCATACTGTCGCACTGGCCGGCGAGCCGCACAAGCAAATCGGCGCCGAATTGCTGGAGAGTTTCCCGCAGCGACGGTATTCGCCGCAGTGAGATTGCAAGGGCCACCAAATCTCGGGGAGTTACCCGGAAAGTGCTGATGCGGGCTGCGATTCGCTCCGGGTCGGCTAATGCTGAAAGCAGTTTGCGAGCGTCGGCTAACTTAGTATCTGTCTCTTTTAATTCTTCGACGGCGTCCTGGCGAAGCTCAATGGCGCCGAGGTCACACAACGGCATACACAGCCAGTTTCTTATCATTCTGCCGCCCATACCGGTTAGTGTTTCGTCAAGACAGTCCAGCAGCGTGCCTTTCGTGCTTTCGGCGCGAATGGTTCGCAGGATTTCGAGACTCCGCAGCGTGGTCTGGTCGATTTGCAGGAATTTTTTGCGGTTGATTTTTCGTAAATTCCGGATGTGGCCGAGCGTCGTTTTTTGTGTTTCGTTGAGGTATTCGATGACGGCACCGGCAGGGCGGATGACACCATCATCGTCGCCGATACCAAATCCTTCGAGGGTGGCTGTGCCGAAATGCTTTAGCAGGCGCTGTCTTGCCTGATAGGGGTCGAAATACCAGCCGGGACGTTCGGTTACAATGGCGTTGGTCAACTGTGTGATATCTCTGGTGAGCTTTTTTGTCTCGGCTTCGAATAGTTCGCCGCGTCTGTCGGCCAGAAGACACTCGGCCGGGCTAAGCCGCAGCAGCTCATCGAGCAGTTTTTCTTCGGGCAGCTCCTGGGCGAAAAAGTGGCCGGTTGAAATGTCGACCCAGCTAATTGCGGCTTCTTGTTTTGTCCCCAGACTGACCGCACAGAGGAAATTGTCCTCTTTGGCGTTCAACAGCATATCGTCGGTAAGCGTGCCAGGGGTAACAATTCGCACAATGTCACGCTTGACAACGCCCTTTGCGGTTTTTGGGTCTTCTACCTGCTCGCAAACGGCAACTCTGTAGCCGGCCTGCAGCATTTTCTTCAGATACCCATCAACTGCGTGATATGGCACGCCGGCTAATGGGATGGGATTGCTGCCTTTGCTTCGACTGGTTAGGGTCAAGCCCAGTACCTTCGAGCAGGTTTTGGCGTCCTCGTAAAAGGTCTCGTAAAAATCGCCCATGCGAAAGAACAAAATGCAGTCGGGGTATTTTTGCTTGAACCGGTGAAACTGCTTCATCGCAGGCGTTAGTTTTGCGCTCTGTGTAGTCATACTGTAAGATTATACACGAAGCTGGCCGTTTAACAACTCTGTTGTGATTGAAGCTGCCTGCTTCCTGGATTTGGTCTTTTTTAATTGATGCAGCAGGTTTTCCTGTCGGCTGGTAAAGACAACAGCAGTTTGCAAATCGAAATCAGCAACGCCACAGAGCTGTTGGATTTTTTTCGTGAGGTTTTCTATTCCGGTGCCGAATTTTGCGCTTATCTGTACTGTGTTTGCCAAAATCTCGGGCAATTTGCGGGCATCGAGTTTGGCGGGCAAATCGGATTTATTTAAGACTGTCAGGACTTTTTTGTCGGCGATTTTTTCAAGAAGGTGGTCGTCAAGCTGGTCGCTGGTTGTGCTATTATCCAAAACGAGCAAGACCAAATCCGCCTCTTCCAAAATCTGAGCGGCTTTTTGCTGTGATTCTCTTTCGATTGAATCTTTAGGTGCTGCTGCAAGCTTTTCATCCAGTCCCGCAGTGTCAATCAGTTCTACTGAAAGCGGACCGATCTGGCACCGGGCTGAGACCCAGTCTCGGGTTGTGCCTTTGATGTCGGTAACTATTGCTTTCTGGCGGCCGGCCAGATAGTTTAACAGTGTGCTTTTGCCGGTGTTCGGCGGGCCTGCGATAACGGTTTTGCAGCCGTGAATAATCAGTTTTGCTGTCCGGCTGTTTTCAAGTATCCGCTCGGCGTCGGCTGTAATTTGTTTAAGAGATAGTGCGTTTATGTTTTCCAACCATTCTGCTATCTTTTTGCTTAAGCCCGCATCGATTTGATTTGCGATTATTTTGGTGCCCTCGATTGTCCTGGCCCTGGGCTGGGTGAGTTTGGCTTCGAGTGCGATTGTATTGACGGATTTTTCCGCTGATAGGATTTTGTATAGTAGCTGCTCTGCGGTCAGGAGTTTGGCTCCGTGTCGGCCGAGTAGTTGCATTATCATCTCAACAATGAGTGGGTTGCCGTGGCAGTTTATGGCGAAGCTATGGGGACCTTCGCAGCCAATTATAACCTGGTCGATAGTCTCGGTGCCATCGCAGATTGTGCCGAGCAGGATTTTGCCGGGCTTGAATTTCGGCGGTTTCGTTCCTGTCGATTTGAATATTTTTTTAATGACAGCCTTGGCTGTGTCGCCGAAGACCTGAACGGTCGCTATCGCACCGGTGCCTTTGCCAGTCATTACTGCGGCGAAAACACTCATAACACCCTCAATTTAAGTACTTAGAGTCATTGATGTGGTCTTCCGGCACCGCGCGATGCGCGGTAAAGTTTTGTTACTAAGACATTCATTATCTGGAAGAAGGGCCTGCCTGCGAGCACTGCGGGGCCATTGATGAGCAAGCATCCAAGCGAGGATAACAGGCCGAGTTTAAGGATTGACCGGGGGTCTTCGTAAGGGTCTATTAGTAACGCCAAAATGGTGGATGCCAAAGGTAAAACAACGATAATAAGCAAGATGACTCTTTTGACTTTTGTAAGGTTCGATTGAAAGACCGAAAGCAGGCCAAAAAGCATACCTGACAAACCTGAGAAACAAATGGTAGCCATTAAGAGAATAAACCAGGTTGCCTGGACGTCTGCTCGGATTTCGGGCTCAGACGGCGGCTTAAATATATTGTCAATAAGGATGGGTATAGCTATGCGCATAAATAGCAGCAAGTTAAACAACAAAATGCAGATTAAGAAAATGTCGCACAGCTTTCTGATAAGCTTTCTGTGCTTGATAAATATGGTTGCTTTTGGAGGGGCCGTGGGGGTTTTGCCCTTCATAAGATAGACGGCGGCCATAAGGGCTGCGAAGAGCATCAGCCAAAACCAGATGTTGAAGAGAATTTTTGGAAGTGTTAGTGATATCATTCGATATCTCCGAGCAGGTTACCCCATTTTTTCTTCGATGTATTTTCGATAGGCCAGAACGATGCCTTTGACGACGAGATTAGGCACGAAGGAGTCTATGAAATTACAATCGTCCTTTATGGTTTTGGCACCGGCGCCGGTAATGACCGTTTGGGGCCATTTGTCGATTTTTTCTGCGTAACGCCTGATGACCTCCTCTAATGTTCCGAGGGCGGAATAATACAGTCCGCAGTTTATGGCCTCGCTGGTATTTTTGCCGTATGGTTCCTTTGGCCTGGTAACTTTGATACTCGGCAGCTGGGCGGTGTTTTCTTTTAAGGCCAGTGCGCTGATTTTGAAGCCCGGGCAGATGACGCCGCCAAGAAAGACTCCCTTTTTATCAACGAGGTCGATGGTAACAGCGGTGCCGAAATCCGCTACTACTACCGCATCCTCGACGACATCATACGCGGCTGCGGCTGAGACTATCCTGTCGGTGCCGACTTTGTCCGGTTCATCCACCCAGAGAGTCATCGGCAGGGGTATGTCTTTACCTATGATATAAACCTTTTCGCCGAGATTGTCTTTTACGATTTGCCGGATGAGTTTGGTCCAGGCGGGTTTTACGCTGCTGACTACAATTACGCCGTTACGCTTATGTTCTTTTGAGCTTTCGATAATCGGTATTTTCTGCCAGGCGGATTTCAGGCAATTCGTAAGTTTTGTCCGGGATCCGCCCGGGATGGATTTAACAAAATCCTCCTTGTCCTCAAGGAAAAGCCCAATATCGATATTCGTATTACCAATATCTATTGCGATTATATTCATGATTATTAACTCGCCGATAGTAGTTCGTTGATCTTTTCTTTTATTTTCTACCTTATTGTTCTGCTGTTGTCAATCTTCAAGCTAAATGTACCTGGATAGAAAAAATATAGATTCCAGTAGACAAATCGCCCAATTCAATCACTATGTTTGTAGAGTATGGCAAAACTTGAGGGCCCTGAGTTGATAACGCCGAGTGATAAAATGCTTGTTCGGGCTGTGCTTGCCGGCGACAAAGCAGCCTATGGGAAATTGTACGACCGCTACGCGCCGCTGATTCGTGCAGTCTGTTACGATACGACCGGCAATCTTGCCGATGCCCAGGACCTTGCACAGGATGTATTTATGCGGGCGTATGAGAATTTGGACCGCTTACGCGATCCGGATCGTTTTGGAAAGTGGCTTATTGGAATCGCCCGGCTACGCTGTCATGAATGGCTACGGCGGAATTTGCGACGGCAGGATAAGCGCGTTGAACTTAGTGAGGCACAAATTGCTATACCGGATCCGCCGGATGATGATCGGATAGAGCTGCTTCGAAAAATGATTGCAATGCTTCCGGAAAAGGAAAAATTAGCTTTGCATACGTTCTATCTGCAGGGCAACTCGACCGACAACGCTCGCAGGATAATGGGTCTGTCAAGGTCGGGATACTACCGGGTGCTTGAAAGGGCAAGAAAACGCCTGAAACAGTTAATGCCTGAAGAAAGGGAGGCCATCCGATGAAAACGCCGTTAGATAACGATTTGAATAAGGTATATGAGGCGTTTAACCA
>DAOVNI010000210.1 GCA_030630315.1 Phycisphaerae bacterium
ATACGTTCCCTCTTCGCCGGGCTTGCCCTCGCTGTTGCCGTAGCCGCGATAGTCAAAGATAAAGCAATTCAATCCCAGATTATAAAAAATATTTATACTATCCAAACGGTGGAACATATTCCCGCCGTTACCATGGCAGAACAGAACCGTAAGTTCTGCATCCTCTGCGGGCCCCGTTAGAAGTGAATCACCAGGTGGGACTGACCCCGTTAGAGACTTTCCCCTTCGGGTTTCTAACGGGGCTGACGCAGCTTTGGTCCGGCCTTCTAACGGGGCAGGGATATACCAGCCGCTCAACAGCAGGCCGTCGCTACTCTTGAAAACTACATTTTCAAAATCCAGCCCCAATTCGTCCGGCGTAAAGGGAACTTCCCGCACAGGCCTGTACAAAAACGTCGGCTGCATAAAATAGAGTATCAGCCCCAAGCCCCAGTAAGCGACAAACAAAACAACAGCAAGATATATCAGCATCGAGTCCATAAGTCGTGCCTCGCGTCTCGTCCCGCCCCTCCAAGGGGCGGGACTCGTGACCCGTGACTCGAACGACGAGTAACGGGGCACAATAGACGTTTTCAGGTTTGGGCGTATTTTAATTTGCTCGATAGAATAAAACAAGCTACAATTTTGAAAAGAAAAAGAGCCACAGAAAACACAGAGGTTCACCCAGCCCTCGGAAGGGCGGGGTTCACAGAGATAAAAAATATAAATTATACTCTCTGAGTTCTCTGTGAGCTCTGTGGCAGAAAATTAGATATGCTCAAAAGAAGAAAAACTAAAACCATCCAGGTCGGAACGGTTAAAATCGGCTCGTCCGCCCCGGTTGTCATCCAGTCGATGACGAAGGTTCCGACCGTCGATATTGCCCGCTGTGTAAAACAGATAAACCAGCTTGCCAAAGCCGGCTGCCGGTTAGTGAGAATCGCCGTTCCCAGACGTGCCGACACCGCTGCTTTTGCAAAAATCGTCCAAAAAGTGGATGTCCCGTTAATCGCCGATGTTCACTTCAGCGGCGCCCGAGCTATTGAAGCGATAGAAGCCGGCGCTGCTAAAGTTCGGCTCAATCCCGGCAACATAAAAAAACGAGAAAGTATCCATCGAATAATAGACGCAGCCAAAATACACAAAATCGCTGTCCGCATCGGCGTCAACGAAGCAAGTATCAGAGACCTCAAAAAACAAGCTGTCCCAATCGAGAAACGCACCGCTTTGATGTTAAAAGAGATGAAAAGATATGTTCGGCTCTTTGAAAATCGCAAATTCGAGAAGTTGGTTCTCAGTGCAAAAAGCAGTAACTGCCTGCGAACCATCGAAATTAACCGCCGCATCGCCGCGGCCTTCGACTACCCAATCCACCTTGGCCTGACCCACGCAGGGCTGCCCGAAGATGCCCAAATACCTTCGGCTATCGGCCTGGGCACACTGCTGGCAGAAGGTATTGGTGACACCATCAGAGTAAGCGCCGCCGGCAGCCCCGTCATAGAAACCAAAATTGCAAAACAGATTCTAATCGCGCTCGGCCTTTACAAACGCTCGACCCCGGAGCTGATAGTTTGCCCGACCTGCGCCCGGGCCGAAATTGACGTAATCAAGCTGGCCCGGCGAATCGAAAAAGCGATACGCGGCATTGATAAACCATTGCGTATCGCTGTTATGGGCTGCGTGGTCAATGGTCCCGGCGAAGCCGCCGACGCTGACCTGGCCGTTTGCGCTGCAAAGAATAAAGGTTACATCTACCGCAAGGGCCGAAAAATCTCAGTAGTGCCCGAAAGCAAAATCATCCCTGCAATGCTAAAGGAGTTACAAAATTTATAGCATCCTTACACGACTTTGTATCGTGGTTATCTTCGGCATCGCCTTTGCATACATCGAGGCCGCTGTGGTCGTGTACCTGCGAGAAATCTTCCACCCTGATGGTTTTACCTTTCCCTTAGCTGATTTTGGCACTATACTGCAGCGGAAGCCACTACTATCAACCGAAATAGGTAGGGAAGCTGCCACGATAGTTTTAATGCTTACCGGAGCTTGGCTGTTTGGCCGAAATCTCCAGCAGCGATTCGCTTATTTTTTAGTTATTTTTGCGGTCTGGGACATCTTCTACTACGCCTGGCTCAAAGTCCTCATCAACTGGCCCGGCTCAATTATGGACTGGGACATACTATTTCTAATACCAATCATCTGGGCCGGCCCTCTACTGGCCCCGGTCCTTATCTCACTTACATTGCTCTTATTTGCCGTGATAATACTCTACCGTTTATATATCGGCAGCCCACTCGAAGTAGCCCCCATAGACTGGGTTGGTTTCATCCTTTCAGCTCTTGTTGTCGTTATCTCTTTTTGTATTGCCGGCAGGCACATCAGAAAGCGCGATTTTAAATCCCATTTCTATTGGCCGATATTTGCTGTTGGTCTCTTATCCGCAGTCATCCTGTTCCTGAGATGCCTCTTGGAGTCTAATGCGTAGAGTATAAGAGCACACGCACACAAATATCCTGTGCACTTGTGATTTGTGCACTTTTGCGCTTTTAGTTTTTATTGTTCTCTGACGTATTCGTTGCGGTCGGTTAGGATGTTCGCCTTTTGCTGTTGCCTGTCTCCTGCATAAACCCTTCGAACTTGCCGAAAATCATCTTACCGGCCGAGGTCTGAAGCGAGCTGGTTACGCTAATGAGCAATTCCCGCCCAATCTTATTGCGTGCACCTTCAACAACAACCATTGTGCCGTCGGCGAGATACCCGATACCCTGCTCGGCCTCTTCGCCGGGCTTTATGATTTTAA
The DNA here is from genome assembly GCA_030630315.1 of Phycisphaerae bacterium. Lineage (GTDB taxonomy): Bacteria > Planctomycetota > Phycisphaerae > Sedimentisphaerales > Anaerobacaceae > JAUVYQ01. Next base: position 2,777 of record DAOVNI010000210.1, read on the forward strand.
CCTTCATAGTCTCACCCGGCAAAGCAACCGCCTTTAGCGAATTGGCCAAATCGTTGATATTCACTACATCGACCTCACGCACCAGTGCAACCTTGCTGAGGTTATAGTCGGTCGTTGCCAGTCGCCCGTTTCGGTTCTTGGTAAACACCATCAATTTCTGGTCAACCCCTTTGACATCCTCGGCCTCCGGAACGACGGTGTCATCAATCTCCACGTCAATAACAGGGTCGGTCTGCATCCTGTTAAGCATATCAAGTCCGCGTCTGCCGCGGCTGCGCTTGAGCTTGTCAGCCGAATCTGCTATCAACTGCAGTTCATTGAGAACAAAACGCGGAACAACCAGCGGAGCGTCAAACAATTTACTCTGACACAAATCTGCTATCCGCCCGTCAATGATAACCGACGTATCCAGAACCAACGGCCTGGCGCCCTTGGTCTGTTTGGCAAATTCAACGTAAGGAATCACAAAACGCACATCGTCCTTCGTCCGCATCACGACACTGATGGTAAGAAAACATATACATATCCCCATCATCCACTTAATTGCAAAAACGGCCTCCGGGGTTACGTCAATCCCGTACGAACCAGCTATCATATCCACCACAGGCGCCAGCACCCCGCTGATAAGCAGCCCGACCAACAAGGCGAAAAAGACACCCGCCAGAGCGCTAAGTTTTTTCTTCGGCGTAAGAACATCCAGCAGAAAGAAAAACACCATCATCCCAAAACCGCTCAAGACTACAGCCCACCAACTGGGCGAATTCTCCGCTTCCGTAAAAGGCTTAGAACTTGCATTAATTAACAGAACGCCTACCATAACGACTAAAAAGATGCCTCTGAAAATCCAAAGTAACATAGTTATAAACCTCCAAATTATGACATAATTTTGTTATCAATAATCGGCGATATTATACCCTGCATTCAGATTATTATCAATAATTACATTACAGGGAACCTTCTCATCCTGCTGCGGTTTTACGCGGCGTTTATCCTAAATCTTCCCTCGCAAATCTCACCACCCCAAAATACAGCCGTCATCTGGCAATAAAAGACTCTTCGGTTTAATTATCTGCATCGACCTCGGTCTTTTCCTCTGCACTACTG
>DAOVNI010000284.1 GCA_030630315.1 Phycisphaerae bacterium
ACGGGCTGAAGCCATCGCCGCACTTATCATAGCCCTTGCGCCGCTCTTTGACTCGAATGAGTTAAAAAGCATGCGGGCAGCCGGCAATCCCAGACTGACCAGCAGCGCTACAACCGCGATGACAACCGTCATCTCCGTCAGTGTAATACCGGATTGTCTGGATTTTGTCTTCATCTCTTTATCTATTCGTTATATCATCACCAGTACCAAAAATTCTGTCCGGCCCGGCCGAGGTAATTTCCGGAAAAGTCCTTTTGCTTTTAGGGTCAAGTGTCAATTCGTTATAATAGTCATAGTGCAGCGTTGTGCCCCAGGGGTCGATGATTCTCAGCAACGGAAAAATTTTGACGCCGATAGTAATATTCATAGGCTGTTTATCAAAACTGAGGTTGGTTATCAGTGAATCGTCGATTTTATCCAAAGTCTGTCGGCTTGCGGGGACCCTGCTCAAGAAGAAGTATAACGCCTCGCTTCCCGAATAATTCAGGTCGTGGAGGACGCCGGGCGGTATAATTTCGGCACCTGCCGCACCCAATGCAGTTCCCAATGCCGGTTCAAGTGGTAAACCATTGCAGTCCAGCGGAAAATCGAGGCCACGATAAAAATCCCTTACGGGGGCGGGGGCAGTTGGGGGAGCTTTATAGTTATAGTTATATCCGTAATCACGGAATTGCCCGAGGGCGGCGTTGAGCAATGCAAAGGTATTTTTTGTGAGTTGTTCCTTGCTCTGATTGTTAATGCGAGTGGCGATGCCAACCACCATTGTGGCCAGGATTGCAATTACCGCCACAACAATCAGTATCTCGACAAGCGTTACGCCGGTTTTGTGTCTGTAACTTTTCATAGCTAACGAGATTCTTCGCCTCGCTCAGAATGACAATGGTGCTAAGTAACACTTCTGTTAAAGCCGTTTAGTTTCCAAAGTTCCGAATATCGTCCTTTGTTCCATACTCACCATCCAACCCCGCTGAAATCAATATGTACGAATAGGGCCTGTAAGGCCAGGGGCTCGCCGTTATCTTAGGATCCTGGATATACCCAATTACCCCGGTTGTGGGATTCCCATAGAAAAACTCATAGTCTCCGGCGAAATTCCCAAGCGGATGGTCTTTGCCATCTGCGATACTTTTTAGCTGGGTGGTAAGGGGCACATTGTCGCGAACATTGTAAATTGCACGTATTGTCTTCCCGGAAGGGTTTGCCCTGTAATAAAGAATCGGCGTGCCTGCCTTAACCGTTTTTTGACCAATCTTTATAGGCTTCACGCCGAATACATCGCAAATCACGAATGTATGCGGGGCCAACGGCGCCGGGGCATCAAACAATCCATCCCGGTTGCCCGGTGCACTAATACCCAGTCTGAAAACATTGGTGGTCGCAAGCTCGAGATAAGGACCTCTCCTCTCATTCAAACTATCATCTCCTCGAACTCTCGCTGGGTCGTATGTCATCAGCCCATCACCTGCATCCAACCCAGTTGCCTTCCAGGCTGACTTTGGATGAAATCCCAGCAGGTCCCAGCCCAGAAGAGCTTCAGCAAGTTTTTGCGCACCACAGTAATCGCCGGGTGGGGGCCAATCTGACGGCGGATAATCGCCATAATCGCTATCGTTTTTAAAGGTCATCAGGGCCAGGCCGATGGTGGTAAGCTGGGCCTTTTGCTTTGTCTCTTTTGCGATGTTGCGCACCAGATTTAAAGCCGGGACAAGCAGCCCGACCAGCATCGCGATTATAGCCAGAACCGTCAACAGCTCCACAATGGTAAACCCTGATTTTTTACGCTTCACATCCATCCCTTTTATATCCTTATTTGTTTTTTACTTTTAATTTCTTCGTGACTTAGTGTCTTTATGGCCATTCTTCCTTTTTTACTTTAATCCGTATAACCAGCTTTTCTGAAGCCACTGCTCGGTCAGTTTGGAAATGTCGCCATAGTCAACAACTTCGGAACCGTCGATATCACTCCTGATACAGCGTCCCCTGCTCATCCAGTCGCCGGTTAAAACTGCAAAGTCACGCAAATTTACAACACCATCATCATTAAGGTCACCGGCCGGCAGCTCCAGCTCATAGCAGTTATCATCCTGCCAATTTCTCCAGTCCGTATTATCCAGCCAACCGTTAGCAAAAATCGCAACATCCTTAAAATTTATTACCCCATCCTCACTTAAATCAGACAGCAAAGTAACAACCGGTCCAAGCCAGTACTCGGCAAATATCATCAGGTCGGCAAAATCAACTGTTCTGCTCCGGTCAAAATCGCTGCCTCCGCACCCGCCTGATTGCCGGCAGGCACTATCCCGCCAATATGATGCAAATATTGCAAAGTCACGCAAATTGACAATGCTCTCGTCGTCGGCGAGCAAATCGCAATTATAAGCCGGCTCTTCGGCCCGCCATTGTCCGGCCAGCATTGCAAAATCGAGAAAATCAACATAGCAGTCGCGGTTAAGGTCTTCAGGCAGATAGCCGAAACCTCCGCAATGCGTATCGAACTTGACAAAGTCCCACCGTACCTGGTATTGGAAATAGTGTGTTTCGTTTTTGTTGGCTCTCATAACTAATGACAATGTATGTAAATCTGTGTCGTTTATATTTATGTCATTGACCTCAATCGTATATTCGGCGTCTCCATCCGGCAGCTGGTTCGAGTCCCAAACATCATTGCCGTCGATCTGCAAAACCGCACTGAAATTTTCCGATTTCCACGGAAAAAACGATTGTGTACTGCTTAACTCGATGTCAAAAATAATTTCATTAACACCTG
>DAOVNI010000198.1 GCA_030630315.1 Phycisphaerae bacterium
CCTTTCCAAACGACCCCCAAATAAATTTGGGGGCTAAACACTCTGGATTCCTGCTTGCGCAGGAATGACAATAAGGCGTCGCCGTGGCGGCGACGGCTAAACAATTTTGTACTCAGGTTTATAAAACTTTATGCGATAAGCGCAAAGGCATCGGTGACATTCATACCTTCTTTGATACCGAGGGCCTGGGCTTTTGCGTTTGCCTTTGTAACCTTGCGGTCGCCGAAGCGCTCGAGTGTCCCTATCGGATTGGCCAGCGTGCTTTCGACTATTGCAGAGGCGACACCGTAGCCCTGGCAGGCCTCGACGTCAATGGCGGGACAGGCCAGAAAGCCCTTGGAGCCGGTAACCAGCAGGATATTAAAGCCCGCCCATTTGGTCTGCACGCCCTCTACCAAACCATTCGGCGTCTGATATGTCTTTGTGTGCACTTCCATCATTGTCCCCTCTTGTCATCTCCGAAAGCAGGAATGTATTGCCTTTTTACTTTTTAGTTTATTGTCATACCGGTTCGCCGAGCTTTTGCTCGATTTCGGATATTTTGTAGTCGAGCAGCTCTTTGCTCTTTGCCTCTATATTCAGTCGCAGCAGAGGTTCGGTATTGCTGGGCCGACAATTAAACCACCAGTCTTTATACCAGACAGTAACACCGTCCAGGTGGTCGACCTGGCCGTCTTTGTATCTTCTTGCAAGCTCATCCATTTTGGTTTGCTTATCATCCACCTTGAAGTTTATCTCGCCGCTGCTGTAGTATCTCCGCAGCGGTTCGACCAGCTCGCTTACCGCAACTTCGGCGTCGCTGACAATGTTCAATATGTGCACCAGGGTAATCATGCCCGAATCGGCGTAGTAGTTGTCGCGATAATAGAAGTGGCCGGAAAGCTCTCCGCCGAATATAGCGTGTGAATCCCGCAGGGCCTTCTTTATAAAGGCGTGTCCGACTCGTTCTCTGCGCGGGGTGCCGCCATTTTTGATAATCTCTTCGACAACGACCCAACTGCTGCGTAAATCATAAACGACGGTTGACTTCGGTTCCTTCTTTAAGAAATACGGCACCATCAAGGCCGTCATCAGGTCGCAGCCAACAGTAGCCCCCTGCTCATCGACCATTGACAATCTGTCGGCGTCGCCGTCGAAGCAAAGCCCGAAATCACAATTTTTTCTTTTTACCGTCGCTTTTACCTGAGTCAGGTTTTCTTCGACGAGGGGATTGGGCTCATGTTTGAATTTCCCGGTATGTGCGAAGTTAAGCTCGATTATTTCTACCGGCAAATTGCCGAAAACCGCCGGCACCATCTTGCCCGCCATTCCGTTGGAAGCGTCAACGGCAATTTTCAGCGGTCTTATATTCGGCTGGAGAAACTTCAGCACGTGATTTTTGTATTCTGCGGTCAAATCACGTTTCTTTACCGAGCCGGTAACTTTGCCTTTAGTATGAAGCAAAGCCATTGCGATATGCTCTATATCCTTCAAGCCGGTATCGATACCGACCGGCGTGGCCTTCAGGCCGGATATCTTGAAGCCGTTATACTTTGCCGGGTTGTGCGAAGCTGTAACCTGGACACCGCCGCAGGTGCCCAGATGATTGATTGCAAAATACATCTGCGGCGTATCAATCATTCCAATATCAATCACATTTATACCGGTGGAATTAATTCCTTTTATAAGGGCATGTGCTATCGCTTCGCTGTGCGTTCTCATATCCCGACCGACGCACAGTGCGTTAGCATTGGCCTGGCCTCGCTCATAGCCGCGAAGCAGAGACGGCAAAAATCGTGCGGTCGCACAGCCGATTTTCCACGCATCTTCTTCGTCAATCTGGTCGGGGTAAACGCCCCTTATATCGTACGCCTTGAAAATTGCAGGGTCCATCCTGGAGACTCCTATAGCGTTTAGCGTATAGTTTTCTCTTACTATCCGCTATTTGGTACTACTATACACGCACCCGACTCGAAGTGTCAACAAGGAATACGTGGTAAGGTGGGATGGCCAAGATTATATAATAAAGTGCGATGAATTACCCCAGAAACCTTAAGCGTATTTCATGAATCGTGAATCGAACGGGGAGCAGCGAAGTTAATACTTTTTTCTGAACCTTGCGGTGGGGATGTTGAGGAGCTTGCGGTACTTTGCAACGGTTCGTCTGGCGAGATTTTTGATGCCGGCTTCCGCTAATTTTTTGCGTATCTGGTCGTCACTTAAGGGCCTGGTTTTATCCTCGGCATCGATAATCTGCTGTAGCTTGGCCCTTATGGCCTCCCAGCTATGCTTCTGGCCGTTGACATCTTCGGTGCCGCCGCTGAAGAATTTTCGCAGCGGCAATATCCCCTGGGAGCACTGGACGTATTTGCCGGCAACGGCCCTGGAAACGGTAGCGAGATGTACGCCGACATCCTCGGCAACCTTTGCCATCGGGAGCGGCTTAAGATACAGCTGCCCCTTATCAAAAAACTCCTTCTGATGCTCAACCACCGACCTTGCAACTTTAAGCAGCGTGTTCTTTCGCTGCTCTATGGCATCTATAATCCATCGAGCGGAGCGAATATTATTTTGCAAAAACTTTTTTGTTTTTTCACTGACGCCTGCATCTCTGGCCATTTTTGCATAGTATCTACTTACTCTCAAGACCGGCAAATTAGAATCGGCCAATTGTACAGAATAGTCCCCTGAATCGTTCGATGATTGCACTATTACATCGGCAGTAATAGGATGGTTTCGGTCCGGCCCAATTTGCAGACCCGGGGAGGTGTCGAGCTTGCTCATACACTCAATGGCGCGATTGATTGTCTCGATGCTGCAATTCATTTTCCTGGCGATATCGGGCAGACGATTTTCAAGCAGCTCATCCATATGCTCGGCAATCAGGCGGGCTTCAAAGCTCATATCTTCGCTGCTCTGGGCCATCTGGATGAGCAGGCATTCCTTCAGGTCGCGTGCCCCGACGCCGGGTGGCTCTAATTTTTGTACAAGCTCCAGCGCCTGTTTCAAATCGTCGAGGGTGAAATCGGCCCTGTCCTTATTGTGCAGCTGCTCCAATCGTACGGAGAGATACCCTCTCTCGTCGATATAGTCTATAATCAGATTGCCGGCTTTTTTCACCGATTTGCCGGCTTCGACCAATCGCCACTGCTCTGCGAGGTGGTCGTGCAGCGACTGAGGCGGTGCAACGGTATTCTTTATCGCTTCAAGCTTTTTGTCAGGCTCGTCACTTTGACCGCGGCGATGGAAAGAACCAGCCCGGCTCATATAGTCTTTGTAATCATCGTCAAGACTATCAAGGCGTTCGAAGTCTTCCGTCCTTTTGCCGTCCGGCTTAACAACCAAATCTTTTTCGTTTATATCATCGTCAGACTGCTCGGCAACGGGCTCGGTATCTTCAGGATTTGAGGGCTCCTCCGTTTCCAGAACGGGATTGGAATTTAGCTCCTGTTCTATTCTTTCCTGAAGGGCGAGGATTGGAAGCTGGAGAATCTCCATCGATTGAATCATATGCGGAGCGAGCTTCATTCTCTGCTCCATCCGCATCTGCCCCGTCATCTCCAGCTTCATAAGGACACCTGAAAAAACTTTTTATCCTGTCTTTTGACTTTTGTTTTTCGATTCTTAATTTTTCTATCATATTATAATGCGCAAAAAAGGTGTCGTCAATATTTAACGGCCTCGCGATGACCCATTTTTGCAAGGGTTTTGGCCATAAGCAATGATTTTTGAATAAGTTGCGTCATTCTGATGCATATTGTTGCTCAGGCAGGTTAAAAAATTCCCTATCTATCGATAAAAACCATCCGTACTGAGACTGGCGAGACTTCTTTCATCAAATTGGCGCGCACTAACGCCGTAATGCTCTTACCTCTGAAAGTACTGTAAATGCCCCCCAATGTGTACATATCTCACGGCGGCCTGCACCACGCTGACAGACTCATCTTGGCCCGATTAGACAATGAGTCACGCAACGCAATAACCAGTCGGTAAAACCAGAAGCTCTTCGGCTCTCGGCAATATCGAA
>DAOVNI010000052.1 GCA_030630315.1 Phycisphaerae bacterium
CGGCGCTTTTGATGTCCTTGGCAGGCTGAAAATGGTCGGGCGTTACAACAATTTTTTCCCTGTCGAATACTTTATCTATTCCCTTTTCAGCTAACATAGAAATGGCCGGCGGGGTGGTAACATCGACGCACAGAACAATGTCGATGTTTGCATCGATAAGCTCTCCCGGCGCAACCTTATCTTTCCCCGCCGCTCTTGCTAATATCTTTTCAGTAATCGTCATTCCCATAGCTATTTATCCCTATCCATCACGTGTCATTGCTTCTGTATCGCTTGCCCCGTACCAAATTGCGACAGCAGCCTATTTGGTGCGGGGTCATACTCATAGGTCTATTGACTCTCCGTGTTTGGGTTACAGTTCTGCTTTTACTCCGGGCTGCTCGCCTTTTTCCTGTGCTGAGACCATTCGGTTGATGGCATCGATATAGGCCCGGGCACTCGCTTCGATAATATCTGTGGATATACCCCGGCCTATGAAGGTTCTGCCGTCCTCTGTAATTCTGACAGTGGCTTCACCCAGCGCCTCTTTGCCGCCGGTGACCGCTCTTATTGAGTAGCTTTCGAGTTTGGGCGATTGGCCTGTGGCTTCCCTTATGGCTTCATAGGCGGCGTCGACCGGACCGTCACCGGTGGCATCAGCCTGTATTGTTTTGTCGGCGGATCTTATTTTTACACTTGCTTTCGGCGCGGTGTCGGTATCAATTACGACGTGCAGGTGCAGCAGTTCATAAATCTTCTCAACGATGTGTACTTCGTCGCTGATTATTGCCGCAAGGTCCTCATCGAAGACCTCTTTTTTCTTGTCGGCAACGGCCAAAAATCGCTCGTATGTTTTGTCCAGCTCTGCTTTAGACAATCTATATCCCATCTCTTCGAGGCGATGTCGAAGGCCGTGACGTCCCGTGCGCGCTGTCAGAACAACACGACTTTCGGCAAGGCCTATAGTCTCCGGCCGCATAATCTCATACGTCTCTCGTTTTTTCAGAAATCCATCCACGTGAATTCCAGAGCTGTGGGCAAAAGCATTGCGGCCCACGACCGCCTTATTGGCGGGAACGGGCATTCCTAACATATCCGCGACCATATGACTCGTACGATAGAACTCGCGGGTGTTGATGCCGGTTTCCACGTCTTCAAAGAAGTCGCGGCGCGTATGGATAGCCATAACTACCTCTTCGATGGCCGCGTTACCGGCCCGTTCACCGACACCGTTGATAGTTCCTTCCACTTGTCGGGCGCCGTTCTTGACGCCGGCTAACGAATTAGCCACCGCCATTCCCAAATCGTCGTGGCAGTGGACGCTGATTGTCGCCCTGGCAATGTTTGGCACATTGGCCCGTATGTCCCGGATAAGAGCGCCATACTGTTCGGGTATGGAATAACCGGTGGTATCGGGGATGTTAACAACGGTGGCCCCGGCTTCAATAACGGCCTCGAGAATCTCATAGAGAAACTTACGGTCGGCCCGGCCGGAATCTTCAGCGTAAAATTCGATGTCGTCGGTATATTTAGCGGTGTGCTTGACAGCCTCGACGGCCATCTTCAGGATAGTAGCCTGCTTTTCGCCCATCGTCTTGCCGTACTTATCATCTGCGAATTTTCCCGCGATGTGAATCTCCGAGACGCCTATACCTGTATGGATGCGGAACCGCTTCGCTTTAGCCAGCGCTTTTCTGCAGGTCTCAATGTCCCTGGTGATTGCTCGGGTCAGGCCGCAGACAACAGGGCCTTGAATCTGTTCCGATATCAGGCGGACGGCCTCGAAATCTTCCGGCGATGAGGCGGGGAATCCTGCTTCTATAACGTCGACGTTCAGCCGGGCTAACTGCCGGGCGATTTCCAGCTTCTCTCTGGCCCCCAACCGGGTCCCGGCTGCTTGCTCGCCGTCACGTAATGTCGTGTCGAAAATCATTATTTTTTCTTTAGACATCTGCTTTTTCTCCTTTTTTTGCCACAGAGAGCACAGAGTTCACAGAGATTTCTGATTTCAATATTTTCTCAGCGTTCTCGGCGTTCTCTGCGTTTAATCGTTAATTTTCAGCCTTGTTGGGCCTAATTATGCCCCAACCAGCGATAAAATGCCACGAATTTTTTTAGCCACAAAGACACCAAGACTCGAAGTTCTTTCTTTATATAGTTGATTCCTTTGTGGCTTTGAGTCTTCGTGGCTGAATTTTTTATGTAGAGGTATTATTGCGCCTTGCCCGCCGCCACGCCTCGCATCGTAAGACGCGGGGGCAGGCGGCGCAAAAGCAGCAGGAGGCCTAAAAGGCCTTTGAATGGAGAGCTAATTATGTAATTCTTGCTCATAAAACCAATTATACAATGAAAGAAACCTTTTGCAACCACAGATTTCACAGATTTAGCATTTTTTTTAATCGCGGATTGCGCAGATTAACGCGGATTTTGTTTCGTATTGGGTCGTGCGTATTGCGTATTGCGCGGATTTTGGTTTTTTTTGCATTTTTTATCTTGATTTTTGCTGTTTTTGTGGTATTTTATCCTCCGAAGAACGCCCCATGGAGATAGTGAGGAATTATCTCACGGGGTAAACCTGCACCTACGGGCGGAAAACTTCACCGAAATTGCGTTTTTCTATCAACATTTGACCGGCCGGGAACGGCTATTATTTGGTGAGTGGCGCGGCGTGATTGGTTAAATGGTAGCCCGGTCACGAGCGGCAGCATTAAAAAGTTCAGGAGAGAAGAATGAACGAGATAGTCAGGTGCATAGAAAGCCTTCGGAAAAAATTGGACAAGCATCGCAGAGACAACCTTAAGGAGTACCCGACGCGAACAATATTTATCGATCCATTACTGCAAGCTCTCGGTTGGGACGTTAGGGACCCTGACGAGGTTGAACTTGAGTATCCGACTATTGACGGAAAGTCCGTTGACTATGCGCCTAAAATAAACCGTAAGCCCGTCTTATTTGTGGAGGCCAAGCCGTTGAATGACCCACTTACAGATGTGAAATCTATCACACAGGTAGTCGGGTATGCTGCTAATGCTGGTGTTGAATGGTGCATTCTTACGAATGGTGTTACATACAAAGTCTACCGCAGTACAGAGAAAGCGGAGGCTCCTGACAAGTTGCTGTTTGAAGTTTCTCTCGATCCGAAGGAAGCCGAAGGTATGCCAGTTCACCAAGTGGCAGAACAATTTGCGCGTTTTTCTTGTGAGGCAATGGCCAAGGGGTTGCTTGATGAAATTGGCGAGCAAATTTTCACCACAGGCAAGATAAGAAAAGCTCTGGACAAACTTTTTGTTGAACCTCCAAATACGCTGATTAGAGTTATACGCTCAACCCTCACCGATGAGAATATTAGGCCAGCCCAAATAAAGAGTGCTCTCAAAAGGCTATGGAGCCGTACAGCAGAAGTTGAGCCAACGACGCCGGCTAAATCTATTGCTGACGCAACACGCGCCCGTCGCCCAGTAGCAAGGGGCAAAGATTACAGCGAGGAGCACCATGTGAAGGGCCAACCTCAAGAGGTGGTGGAATTATTTCGTTCTGTTGACAAATTCTGCAGCGAACTTGACCCAACGAAAGTTCAGAGAAAATATCGGGCCAAAACCATTAATTATAGTCACGCCAAAAACATTTTTTGCTGTGTGCACTTGCGGAAAATCGGCCTTCGGGTATGGCTTAAGCTGAAGTACTCGGATTTACAAAATCCCCCTGAGTATGTTCGTGATGTTTCGCGCATCGGGCATTGGGGCACTGGCAACGTGGAATTGGTAGTGGATAAATTCGAAAAACTTCAAATCGCCGAAAGCTTGATTCAAAAATCATTTGAGGCAAACAGGTCGAAATGAGCACCTAAATTTTGTGGGGATTGCGGGTTTTTGGGAAAGAAAAATAGGTGGCTGTGCGTGTTTGGCAAGACTGTATAGAGGGTTCGAGATATGCCAAAAGCTTCTAAAAGGGTAGTCTTGGTCGATGGGGAAAACCTTGTAATGAGGTATCAGAAGATGCTCGAAGCTGGCTCTAAACCTTACGATGATATCCTGCATCATGAAGACGTGTATGTGTGGAGCCCGAAGCTCATTGATAAAGAGGAATTTTCTGATATATTGCGGATAATATACTATACGTATGCCACAGGTGCGGATGAGAAAATATGCGAAATCAAGCGCAAATTACACCAGGCCGAATATGAAACGAATGTTGATGCCATTGGGGGAGTGTCTGCCCGCGGGCAAGTCATGTATTTTAGTCAAAAAGGCTTTGTCGTGCCCAAGGTTTTCAAGAAGCTATCTCGGTCGGCAAAAGGCAAAGGTGTGGATATCTCAATTTGTATTGACATGCTCAACTACAGTTTGATTGACAGTATCAGTGAAATAGTCTTGATAACGGGTGACGGCGATTTTATCCCGTTGATTCGAGAAGCAATGCATGGAGGTAAGAGAGTTATGGTGGAAGCACTGTCATCAGGATTGAATACGGAGTTGACGATTGTGGCAGATGAGTTCCGTTGTATAGACAGTCTGTTTTTTGAGGTAAATGGAGGCTCTGAGTAGTTAGTAAAAGGGTATAGATACTAAAAATAGTTTTTCTGCTGTTAGGGGGATGGTAACTTTTGGTGGGGATTGCGGGTTTGGGATTCGTAAAAGCGAAAAATGATTGCGGCTTTGGCCAGAATGTGCTACAGTTTAGAAAATTGCTTTTATCTAAAATAACCATTGTGTTTGATGTTGCTAATATGAGGAGCATGTAATGGCGGAAAAGGTTATTAGTAAAGCACAGGCTGTGCGTGATTATTTGAAAGGGAAACCGAGAGCGACAAATAAAAGTGTGGCAACTGCTTTGCGAAAAAATGATATCGAAGTTAGTCCGCACTATGTTGGAGAAATAAGACGTAAAAGAAAGAAAAAGAAACGGATCAGGAAAGCAAAACGTAGAAGTGGCGTAAAACCATCTAAGGCTAAATATCCTAGGCATTCGATTGAAAAAGTTCTGAGAATACCTCGCGCCATATTAGAACAGAATGCTGGTAAAGAATGCTCGGAGAAAGAATCAGCTAAATTTGTGGGTGTGGGGTATGCTGGACCATATCAGCTCGAAATTAGCTCAGCAATCAAATACGGTTTGCTTGAAAGACCCGGTACTAAAAGGCTTAAAATCACCGCTCTTGCAAAGAAGATTCTTCGGCCACAAAACGCTGAGGAAGAGGTTAGGGGACTCCGTGAAGCAGTTTTAAAGGCGCCCGACATATCTGATGTGTATAACCATTACAGAGGGGAGAATCTACCTGATAGCAAGTTCTTCAGAAACGCACTTCTGGATACTTTCAATATCCCCGAGGAGAAGATTTCTGAGTTTATTTCTATCTTTCACGAGTCGCTTGAGAAAGCGCACTTGCTGGAGAAACACGATGAGAAGTATCGAGTGCTTGATTATTTGAAAGAGGGCGAACTTGGAGCTGATAATTTAGAAAGGCTCAAGAAGCTGGGCAAGGACGTTAGGATACGTCCCGATGACAGTTGCTTTGTTATGATGCCATTTACGGAGCCGCACGGGAGTTATTATTCTCAAATATATGAACCTGCGATACGAAAGGCTGGACTCAAGCCGGTCCGGGCTGATGACGAGATATTTGGTGCAGGTAAAATCATGGATCAGATTTGGTCTGGTATCAATGCTGCAAAGGTGTTGGTTGCAGAGTTAACGACAAAAAATGCAAATGTCTTTTACGAATTGGGCTTGGCGCATGCCCTTAAGAGGCCGGTCGTGCTTGTGTCCTCTAACGAAGCTGATGTGCCCTTCGATTTGCACCATATCCGGGTGATTTATTATGATGTGAATGACCCATTCTGGGGGAAGAAATTGCTGGACAAGGTGGCCGAAAATATCCTCTCGGCGATAAAGAACCCGGAGGAGGCTATCTTTAAGGGGGAAGGTGAAAGCTAGAAGTGAGAAGGACGGACCACTGTGGACAGAAGCCGGTTTTTATGATCCAAGATTGAGTTCTGCGAATTGGCCGTGATATTTTATGGCGGCTTTGTTCCGCCGGAGGCGGATAAACCCGCCTTAGGCGGGCAAGCTCCAGCTTTTGCGGCGTCAAATTAGTGGTTAGTATTTGGTATTTAGCATTTAGGATTTAGGGGGAAAATTCAAGACGGCGAACTCACGGTGATATTTTTTAGCGGCTTTGTTCCGTCGGGGCCGGACAGGCTCCCGCTTTAGCGGCGTCAAATTAGTGGTTAGTATTTAGTATTTGGTATTTAGGATTTAGGGGGAAAATTCAAGACGGCGAAGTCCGCGTGGAATTTCTTGGCGGCGGTATCATAAGCTTTGGCTGCGGATATCTCGTCGTGAAAGAGGCCGAAATATTTGTATTGACCATTGACTCGAATTGCAGCGCACCATTTTCTCTGGCCTGCGTGGTAAGAGACGCCTTTGTACTTTGAAGAGGTTTTAAGGGCCATTTTTCTTCTGTTTCTTGCGTTTTGAGCCGGAGTTGCGATGCGGAGGTTTGCTTTTCTGTTGTCGAGGCCGTTATTGTTGATATGGTCAGTGCACATACCTTCCGGTGGGGGGCATATAGAGCGGTGCATCCATACTGTTTGTCCGTTGGTACGTTCGTGGCCCTTGGCTCGGCGGAGTGCGTAGAACATCTGTTTTGTTCTCTGGACGTGCCATTTGTGCTTGTTTAATCGCTCGAAATAGTCCGGGTCAACGATGGCGTATTTGCCCTGAGTGAGCGGTATCCGGCGAAAGGGATAGCCATAGCAGATTCGGCGGTAGAATAGCAGTACAAAAACAATCGGCTTTTCGAGCCAGCCTGGAACTCGGATTTTGAAAGTGAGCTCGGTGATTTTCACCCCTTCGTCGCTTTGCGGAATGAAGAATTTAGAATTGAGAATTTAGAATTATGTGTTCGTGTCGTATGACCTGGTTACCTGATTTCCTGATATTCTGATACCCTCCTTTGGCTTCGTGCTTCGAATTTCGAAGTTACCAACTATGTGCAGGCCTACCAATGGGCCCTCTATAATTGGCTGAACCTGCGCGTTTGAGTCGAAAAATGCTCTCGATTCTCGATTCCTGATATTCGTAACTTGTTTATACGAAAGGAATAAAAATTTTTTTATTTTTTTCGGTTTTTGCTTTCAACTACCTGCACTTTTGATTGAAATTTTGCAGTTCATAGTTCGTTGTTCGTAGTTTTTGGCTGGCCGCGGTGGTTTTTCAATTGATAAATGATTCCGTCAAATGGCGCCGGATTCCGTTCCGTCCAGGGGCCGGACTTTCAGCGCAACAGATGCCGGATTCCGTCCAAGGGCCGGATCTTCGACTTCGATACGCCTGTTGGAAGCGTATGTATCCATATTGATAATTGATTATTGACTTTTTTCGAGTGGGAGGTCTGCGCTGGGGTAGGGGTAGATTTGGGTGGTTATTTGTGAGGGATTAGCTATAATAGCTAATTTATGGCCAGGAAAATTGCCATTTTGGGTTCGACAGGGTCGATTGGTAAAAAGGCGCTGCTGGTAATCGAGGCGCTTAATTCGTCGCTCGTCGCTCGTGGCTCGTCGCTCGAAAAGGAGAAAACGAAATATGAGATTGTTGCGTTGAGCGCTCACAGCAGTGTTGAACTGTTAGCTGCGCAGGCGAGGCGGTATAAGCCGAAGTTTGTCGCTATCACAAATGCTGATTATGTATCGCCATTTCGCGAATTGATAGGTGGTCTGGATGTTAAGATTTTGGCCGGGCCGGACGGTTTGACAGAGATTGCACAGCTCGAAGAGGTAGATATTGTCCTTACGGCGGTTGTTGGTGCGGCGGGTCTGCCTGCGGTGCTTGCGGCTGCGCAGAAAGGCAAAACGCTTGCTATCGCGAACAAGGAGCCGCTTGTTATTGCGGGTGAGCTGCTTACGGCTACTGCGAAGGAAAATGACAGCACTATTTTGCCGGTGGATAGTGAGCATTCGGCGATTTTCCAGGCGATGCAGTCGGGTTCGGCTGATGAGGTTAGTAAAATCATTCTAACGGCTTCCGGCGGGCCGTTTAGAAAAGCCACTGTTGAGGATATTCAAAACGTAACGCTGAAAGAGGCCCTCTCGCATCCTGTTTGGGATATGGGGCCGAAAATCACCGTTGACTCGGCCACTATGATGAATAAGGCACTTGAAGTAATCGAGGCCCATTGGCTTTTTGATATGCCGGTCGAAAAAATAGAGGTTTTGATTCACCCGGAATCAATAGTACATTCACTTGTCGAATTTGTGGATGGGTCGGTAATAGCGCAGCTCGGTGCGCCCGATATGTGTCTTCCGATACAGTATGCTCTGACGTATCCTGCGCGTGTTGCGGGTATTGCCAAGCATCTGCGGCTCGATGA
>DAOVNI010000145.1 GCA_030630315.1 Phycisphaerae bacterium
GGTGATACGCGAATAAAAGGGATAAAGAATGTAAGCTTCAATGAGCAATTTTTCCAGGGTCATTTTCCTGGCACGCCTATTATGCCCGGTGTTCTTATCGTAGAAGCAATGGCGCAGGTGTCCGGCTTATTGTTCGCGCAGAGACTGGAACATACCGGCAAGTTGGCGGTGCTGTTGAGTATGGATGGTGTGAAATTGCGTAAAGCTGTCATCCCCGGCGACCAGCTTATCCTTACCGCTGAGACGGTGCGGCTTCGGAAAAGAACCGCCCAGTGTCAGTGCAAGGCGATGGTGGGCGACGTGCTAGTTGCTGAAGCGCAAATTAAATTTATGCTTGTCGATGATGAGAAGGTGTAAAAATAGTTTTGAGTTTTGAGCTCTTAGTTTTTAGTTGTAACTCAAAACTCAACACTGAAAACTCAAAACTAAAGATGATTCAGGTACATCCCAGCGCGGTGGTTCATAAGGGCACTCAATTGGCTGAGGGCGTTACAATTGGGCCCAATTGTGTTATTGACAGGAGGGTCTCAATCGGTGCCGGTACAGTGCTTGATGCTAATGTAGTGATTAGCAAAGATGTCGATATCGGCAGAAACAATCACTTTTCTGCCAATTGTGTGATTGGCGGCAGGCCGCAGAAGCTGGGTTTGGGTCCGGATACCGAGATAGGCGGTCTTGTGATAGGTGATAACAGCACCTTTCGTGAGCAGGTGACAATCCATCGGAGTCTTTATCAGGGACGTTTTACGAAAGTAGGAAACGATAATCTGCTTATGGTTGGAGCGCACATCGGACATGATTGCACGGTCGAAGATAAGATTGTTATGAGTAATTGTGTGCACATAGGCGGGCATTGCAAGATTGAAACCGGCGCCTGGTTTAGCGGGATGGTGGCTCTGCATCAGTTTGTTACAATTGGCAAATGGAGCTTCGCAGCAGGCCTTGCCGGGATTAATCACGATGTTGTGCCATTTATGGTTGTCAGCGGTCATAATCCGTCGATGGCCCGGGGCGTTAATAAGCGGGGCCTGGTACGAGCCGGTTTGAGTGAGCAGCAACAGGAGAAAATATTCGAGGCGTACAAGAAGCTCTACCGCCAGGGTGGGACCCTGCTGGAGAATGCAAAGGCCCTGGCCCGGGAGGATGGGCTCGATGAAAATGTTCAGGCGATGATTGATGCGATAACCAGAAGCAGCGAGCATCAGTTTGGCAGATATCTCGAGAAGTTTAGACGGGATTAGTTTTGCGTTATAACTAACAACTGAGAACTAAAATCTGAAATGGATAAGATACGTACTGCCGTTGTAGGTGCGGGCAAAATGGGGACGATACACGCGAAGGTCTATGACCAGCTGCCGCAGAGCGATTTTGTTGCCGTTGTTGATATAGATGCCGACAAAGCAGAGCGCCTGGCCAATCAATATGGATGTTGTGCCTTTACTGATTGTGCGGATGTCCTGGGCAGGGTTGACCCCGTTAGCTCTGCCACAGGTAAAAGTTCGTGGATAAGGGGGACTGGCAGGTCTTTGGTAGAGACTTTTAACGGGGTTGATGCGGTAACGATAGCGACTCCGACGGTTACACACCTGAAGTTGGCGAAAATATTTATCAAAAACAAGATTGCGGTGCTGATTGAAAAGCCGCTGGCGGCCAATGTCAGAGAGGGCAGAAAGATTGTGTCCCTTGCGAGAAAGAATAACAGTGTTGTGGCGGTAGGTCACTCCGAACGCTGCAATCCGGTTGTGCAGGCGATGAAAAGGCTCGATATCGAACCGAAGTTTATCGAGGCCAACCGCGTCAGTCCATATCCGTTCCGCTCGACCGATATAGGGGTTGTGCTGGATGTGATGATACACGATATAGATATTATTCTGTCTTTGGCGGCAAGCAAGGTTAAGAAAGTAGATGCTGTTGGCGTTAATGTCATTGATGAGCACGAAGATATCTGCAATGCGAGGATTGTTTTTGAGAACGGCTGTATTGCGAATATTACCGCTTCGAGACTGGCTCTGAGAACCGTAAGAAGGGTGAGGGTCTTCAGTCGGCAGGCGTATTTGAGTGTGGATTATCTTAAAAAGAGCGGGATTATCATTAAGGCTGACCCGAATATTAACGTTGTCAAGTGGATACAAGAGCACAAAGATGCCGGGGATTTTGACCTGACGACAGTGAACTGGCCGGATTTATTGCACGTCGAGCAGCTTGACATAGATGATAAGGAGCCGGTTCGTCTGCAGCAGGAGGCTTTTCTGCAGGCCGTTGCGGATAGAGCGCTTACGCCTGAAGTCAGTGCCGAAGAGGGCCTGGCCGCACTGCAATGTGCTCAGAAGATTCTGGCCTCAGTCAAAAAACACAAATGGAAGGAGAAAATAGCGTATAGCACGTAGCGGATAGCGTATAGAAAAAATAAACGCTGTATTTATGAGAATCGTGGTTTTGAGAGGAGTATCGTATGATTCGTAAGTTTTGGTTTTGCGCATTATTAATGGCTGTGGCTTTGATGACCGGCTGCGGTAGAAAGGCAAGTAAGGAGCCGAAGGATATGGATATTGGACCGAAGAAAGTGAAGCTGGAAACGAGTATGGGGGACATAGTTATTGAGCTTAACGAGGAAGCTGCACCGGTTACGGTAAAGAACTTTCTTCAGTATGTCCAGGAGGGTTTTTACGACGGGACTATATTTCACCGGGTGAAACCGAACTTTATGATACAGGGTGGTGGGTTCACAGCGGAGATGGTAAAAAAAGAAACGCATGCGCCGATTGTCAACGAAGCCGGCAATAAATTGAAAAACGACCGAGGCACCACTGCAATGGGCCAGATACCGGGTAATCCTGATAGCGCTACCAGCCAATTCTTTATCAATCATAAAAACAATGACTTTCTGAATTATGTTGAGAGTCGCAACCCCGGGTACGCGGTGTTTGGTAAAGTTATCGAAGGTATGGAGACGGTGGATAAAATCGCGGTTGTGAAGACAGCGACTCGGATGGGTATGGACGATGTTCCCATTGAGCCTGTGGTAATAAAATCGGCTAAGGTTGTTTCAGGTAAGCAGGGTTGAAAATGGGCGGTGGTTCAAATCCAGCCGCCTCCATTTGAGGTGATAGTTTCCCTGCTGCGCCTGTGATGGGATAATATGCGGGTCATAAGGATATGAACGAGAAGCGTATAACCGGCCGAGAACGCATTTTTACACTCCTCAAAGGTAGGCAAGTAGACCATTTGCCTTTTATGCCTATCACGATGCAGTTTGCCTGTGACCGTATCGGCAAAGAGTACTATGACTATGTGATGGACCACAGGATTTTGGTCGAGGGACAATTAAAAGTAACTGAAGAATTTGATATCGACCATGTATCCTGTATATCCGACCCTACCCGTGAGGCGGCGGATTGCGGGGCCTCAATCATCTATACAAAGGATTCTCCGCCGGCCATAGATAATCAAAACGCATTGCTGGCCGATAAAACCAAACTTGCTAATCTGAAAATACCTGCTGTTCTTGGCGGCGGGCGAATGCACGACAGGGTCAAAGCGGCTGCGCTTTTTAAGGATAAAATAGGTGATGATAAAATTATCGAAGGCTGGATTGAAGGCCCTTGTGCCGAAGGCGCCGACCTTCGCGGCATCAACACCATAATGATGGATTTCTACGAAGACCCTGCGTTCGTCCGTGATTTGTTCGAATTTGTAATTGAAATGGAATTGAACTTCGCTAAGTATCAGATTGAAGCAGGTGTTGACCTGATGGGCATTGGGGATGCTGCCGCCTCTCTTATTGGGCCTCAACTATATGAAGAATTTGTCTGGCCCTATGAAAAGAGATTGATAGACGGCGTACGTTCGCTTGGCGCCGTTGTTCGCCTGCACATCTGCGGCGATACCCGAGGGATTCTGGCAGGTATGGGACGTCTTGGCTGTGAAATTGTCGACCTGGACTACCTTACCCCGGTTTCCCAGGCTCGGGAAAAAATGGGGCCGGCCCAGGTACTGCTGGGCAATATTGACCCTGTGTCGGTTCTGCGAAACGGCACGGAAGAGCAAATATATCAAGCGATAGAACAGTGTCATAATCAGGCAGGCAGCAATTTTATTGTTGGTGCCGGTTGTGAAGTTGTTCGTGACACCCCGCCCGAAAATCTGCGCGCCCTTAGAGATTACGCCTTGTCGCACTAATCAGAGGAACAGAATGGTGAGTAGTTAAATGGTTGCCGCTCAAAAGTTACCAATCACCAATCACCAATTTTGGCTAAGCTTTTAGCTTTAGTTTGCTGACCAGTTGATGAGCGAGGCGGGTAGGTTCGGGCAGTCGATATTTGGTTGTGCAGCCGAGGGTAATTTTTACTGCATCTTTTAACAGGCACTTATTGCCCACCGAAACAAAAACCGGCTTTACATTGGTGCGTGTTCTAACTACCGCACCGATAGTCTCGTATTGCGTATCACGTATTGTGTATTGCGTGTCTGGTTTCATGCGTTTTTTGTCTTTCAATAAGGTATATGCACCTTTTTCCAATGGAGGGTCTTCAAATTGGCCGGTTAGTCTGCTTTTCGCGCAGCCGATGGTTGGCTTATCGAAAAACAGGCCCAGATGTGCCGCGAGACCAAGTCGGCGAGGATGGGCAATACCCTGTCCGTCGATGATGAACAAATCCGGCTCGTTTTTAAGTTTTTCGACGGCGGCAATGCAGACGGGAGCTTCGCGAAAAGAGAGCAGGCCGGGTATGTAAGGAAAGGTAACTTTTCGTAAAGCAGTTGTTGTTTCTGCGAGGACGAAATCCGGCAGCTTTAGAACTACAACGGCAGCAATGATTTTTTTGCCGTCTTTGCTGAAGGCGCAGTCGATACCAGCGATTAGTTTTGGCGGTTTTTTAAGTGGTATAAATTGCACTTTGCAGGCGAGATTCTTCTGGCAGTCTCGCGCCTGTGAGTAAGACAAGTTCCAGCTATGTAA
>DAOVNI010000231.1 GCA_030630315.1 Phycisphaerae bacterium
ATATCTTGTGCCGTTTTCGCAACTGTTTCTGGCCCGCTGTATATACTCGGCGGTGTGAACCGTAGTAAGCCATTCTAAGGGGGCAGGGGACGGCGTAAGCGGGAATAATTGAAAGTGCAATCCCTTCGCTTTTAACCTCTCGACTATCGCGACCAATCTCTGCGGTGCCTCCGGATGACCTTCGGTTGTTTTGTGCTTGAGGTAAATATCATCGTAAAGGAACCCTGTTTTTGATGTTCTTCCGGACTGATTCTCTTTCGCCATATCCTGTTCAGCAGATACGTTGTCAGGCGCTCTTCTTACGCAGCGAAACCCTATGGCATCGCTCGCAAGACAGGTATCATCGATAGAAGGGTCGCTTGCACGATAAGCTGACCGGCAGGTGTCGGCGCGCCAGTTCCATGCGCCGCCTCGCAAGACCCTTTCCTGTCCGGCGGCTGGCCCCTTTGGATTTTTCTCCGGGCTTTGTTTGTAATAATTCTCGGAATAAAAATCGTTACACCATTCTGTCACATTTCCGTGCATATCGTAAAGCCCCCACGGATTCGGTTTCTTTTGTCCGACAGGATGCGTCCTGCCGGATGAGTTCTCAGCGAACCAGGCATTGGCTTTCAGTTTTCGTACATTGTTACCAAAACTGTACTTTGTCCTTGTGCCCGCCCGACAGGCGTACTCCCATTCCGCCTCCGTGGGAAGTCTGTATCCGTTTGCCTCGAAGTTACACTGCCAGGTCTCTTCATTATAGCAAGGCTCGAGGTCCTCTGCGAGTGAACGCTCGTTGCAGTACCGGGCCGCATCCGTCCAGTTCATCTGCTCTAAAGGATTCTTCGGATTCTTGAAATGCGAGGGGTCGGAGATTTGATACTTCTTGAACTGTTCCTGAACCACCTCATATCTGTCCATCCAAAAAGGACTGACCCATACCCTGTGTACGGACGACTCGTCGGATGCTCCCTTCTTGCTTCCCATTTCAAACCAGCCTCCGGGAATCGCAACCATTTCTATACCGCTCTCTGTCTTTATAGCCTGCGGGACAGCGGTGTTATCCCCGGCACGCCGGCAGCCGGAGAAAATTGCAAAGATTAGCAGCAGACAAAAAACGCCCGCTAACTTTTTTTGGCTTCTAATTTTCACGAATAAGACCTGGCATTTTCAAATCTTAAATTTCAAATTTATCGGCACCCAATCGGGCTCCTTATTGTGGTTCCCGTCGGTGGTGATTTGCACCCATTTGCCTGTCAGGTCACTTATGCAGATATTCCAGCCCCTCGCTTTACCACCTACCTGCTGACCTCCCTTGAAAGGGCCATAGCTAAAAGCGATATACCTGCTATCCGGTGAGAAGTCAGCGTGATAAACCTTGGACTTGCGGAAACATCTGACAACTTCACGAATATTGGTGACCCGGGGAAAACCCGATGTCACGTCAATATTGGCAACGCATAAATTCCAGTCAGTCTCCCCCCACACCATTTTTTTGCCATCAAAATTAAACTCGGGTCGGCACCCTTTCACTCTCCACCGTGCTAAATCAAAGACTCTTGTTCCGTCAGCTTCGAAAGCCAGGATAGCATCGCTGTAACCCATACCTCCTTGTACGGCAGCAAGAAACCAATTGCCGTCGGGTGACCAACAAATAGCGTAAATGTGATGTAAACTTTTATTAGGGTGAGGAGTGTATTGGCCGGTCTGAAGGTCATAGATTATCAGATCAGAGGTAGCGTATGGCCTGTCGCTGTAGCGCTCATACTCTCCTTTTAGATAGGCGATGGTTTTACCGTCGGGACCCCAGCACGGCTGCCGGGCGTTATCAGCGACCTTGACTCGCTCGGTTCCGTCGATGTTCATATAGAAGACGCTCCGGACTTTTCTTCTTCCTGTCCCTTCATCAACAACGAAACATATCTTCGTACCATCGCCGGAGGCGTGGGGATACATCTCATCCACGTCAGGGGTATTGGTGAGATTAACAGGGTTGGAACCATCCGCATTTATCAAGTACAATTCCCAGTTGTTCTTACCATCGGTTTTGCGGTAGGTTTCGTACACGATTTTGAAGGGGATTTCTTTCAGGTTCAGCTCAGCTCGCGGCGAAGGGACTTTTCTTATCCTTACCCTACTTTGCCTTGCTGGTCCGCAAATCGCATCATTAACTGCAATCAGGGTCAGCAAGGAACAGAAGAGAAAGCCGATACCTGTTCGAGACAACCCTGTAATATACCGCCTCTTTGCCATATTACCTTCTCTCCACACATACGCGAAAATCTGCCATAGTAATTTTCAAGAGCCGCCGTTTGTCAGGGGTTCCCCAAATACATTGTTTTTTTGTTTGGGTGCCCTCAGATAACAACAGTATAACCGCAATACGCGACAAAACCAAGCTAATGTCGGATTTTTTTGCACATAACGAAGCCCGCCGAGTTGATTTCGCATTGAGTATTGCGTGATGCGTATTGCGTAACGAATTAACCAGTATTCTCCGCGTTCTCGGCGTTCTCTGCGTTTAATATTTTTCTCCGGCTGGCAAAAGGAGAGAGACATTGTTATAGTTAGAGTGCCTGAAGTCGATATCCGATAAGTTTGTGATTTTGTTATTGGTGATGTATTGATAGGGATTCCCGAAGAATAATTATGGAAACCGTTTTCATTGATGGCAGCACGGGCGAGGGGGGAGGGCAGATACTGCGAACAAGCCTGGTCTTGGCCTGTATAACCGGCAAAAGTTTGCATATCGAGAACATCCGCGCTGCCCGCCGCAATCCAGGCCTGGCAAAGCAGCACCTCAGTTGTGTGCGAGCTGTCTGTCAAGTCTGCGGCGGCCAATGCCGGGGAGATGCCCTGCGCTCAAGAATGTTGGATTTTCATCCCGCCCCCGTGCAGAGCGGCGATTTTCATTTTGATATAGGTTCGGCCGGCTCCGCTTCTTTAGTAATTCAGACCGTCCTGCCTGCTTTGTTCCTGGCCGACAAACCTTCGGCGGTTACCGTTACCGGCGGAACTCATAACCCTATGGCCCCGCCGTTTGACTTTCTTTCCGAGACCTTTTTGCCTGCCATTGCAGCCGCCGGCTTCCGGGGCAATTGCAAACTGATAAAGCACGGCTTCTATCCCGCCGGCAGGGGAAAAATAACTTTTGGTGTTCAGCCCTGGCAAAAAAACACAGACCGGACAATCGACCTTTGTGAGCCGGGCCCCGTTAGAAATTTTACAAGCGGGGATACCATACGAAAAGGCAAGGTTTCTAACGGGGCGAGCAGAGAACCACAAATTCACGCCCGAATTTACACGGCCAAACTGCCTCAACACATCGCTCAGCGCCAGCGGAAACTATTGCTCCAGAGTGGACTGAACATCCGGAATGTCGAACACATCGAAGTGACAGATTCGGACGGCCCCGGCAATTGCGCAATGATTCGACTTTGTAGCGGCGAACGCACAACCGTATTTACCGCTTTTGGAATGCGAGGTAAGCGGTCGGAAGAAGTAATTAGCGAGGTTGTTGGTTTGGCTGAAGATTTCTTAGCCAGCG
>DAOVNI010000028.1 GCA_030630315.1 Phycisphaerae bacterium
ATTGCAAGGTACGCTCCGTTAGCGGCGGCGAAGCTGGTCCAACTTACCGAATCGGAAAACCAGGAGACGGCGCGGAAAGCGTGTCTGGATATTATCTCATTGCCGAAGATAGGGCCCCAAAAAACTGACCAGTCCAACAAAGGGAAAAAAGACAGCGATAACCCGGCCGAGCAGCTTCCGGAGGCGACGGCCAGCAGATTGTTGGCTGCTTTGGCGGAAGCAGAGCAAGAGCCGGTAAAAAATGGTTGAATTCAGCAGGTCAATAAATATAATGGAAGTTGGAAACCACTTATGAAAATCAATACAGCCGACATTGACAAAGAGGTAAGAAATATGAGTTCACCGGGCAATACACGACGTGATTTTTTAAAGGCCACAGCCGTGGGGGTGGCAACGCTGGCGATGCCGGAGTGCGTGCCGGCCAGCGAGAAGGGACGGGCCCGCAGGACTAACATTGTTCTGATTCTGGTCGATGACTTAGGTTACGGGGACCTTTCGAGCTATGGGGCAAAGGATATGAAGACTCCGAACCTCGACAGACTCATCGCGGGTGGTATGCGGTTCGACCACTTCTACGCCAACTGTCCGGTTTGCTCGCCGACGCGTGCATCGCTGCTGACCGGCAGATACCCGGACCTTGTCGGCGTGCCGGGGGTGATACGCACACACCAAAGAAGCAACTGGGGCTATCTATCACCACAGGCAGTACTGCTGCCAAAGCTGCTCAAACGCGCCGGCTATCATACTGCCATTGTGGGCAAATGGCACTTAGGGCTGACGTCACCGAACAGGCCGAACGAGCGGGGCTTCGACCACTTCCACGGCTTCCTCGGCGATATGATGGACGACTACTACAACCATCGTCGCCACGGCATCAATTATATGCGGCTGAACAATAAGCAAATCGCCCCGAAAGGTCATGCCACCGACCTGTTTTCGCAATGGGCGATAGATTATATTACTGAACGTGCGAAGTCGAAACAGCCATTCTTTTTGTATCTTGCCTACAACGCACCGCATACGCCGATTCAGCCGCCGAAAGATTGGCTCAAGCGCATCAAGAGCCGTGAGAAGGGCATCAGCGATAAACGTGCCAGACTCGTCGCTCTAATCGAACACCTCGACGACGGTATCGGAAAAGTGCTCGCAGCACTGAAAGAATCCGGTGAGAGTGACAACACGTTGGTCATCTTTACCTCCGACAATGGTGGGCAGCTCTCCGTCGGAGCGAACAACGGGCCGCTGAATGGCGGCAAGGGAGGTATGTATGAGGGCGGTATCCGCGTGCCGATGTGCGCCGTATGGCCAAACAAAATACAACCTGGCTCTCGCAGCAATCGTGTCGCATTGACTATGGGCCTGTTCCCGACCATTTGTGAGGCGGGCGGTGCTGGTCTGGATTACGAGATTGACGGCCGCAGCATTCTGCCGACACTGCTCGGTAAGGACCAGCCCACGGAAGAACGTTTTCTGTTCTGGGTGCGGCGTGAAGGTGGCGGGTACGGCGGCCGGGCTTATTATGCCGTGCGATACGGCGACTGGAAACTGCTGCAGAACAGTCCATTCGAGCCACTGCAGCTTTACAACCTCAAGGACGACCCGCAGGAAAAACAGCCATCAGGCAAAAAACATAAGATGTATCAGAAACTCTTTACCGCGCTGCGCAACCATATCGTTGAAGCCGGCGCAGTACCCTGGCAGCGATACCCCGTAAAACTAAACGGCTTTTAGCAAGCTGCTGAACCACTAACTTAGCGTTACGATGGTGGACAGCCCATATGCGGGGTTGTAAGGGCCTGGCGGCAGCAAAAAATGGTTGAATAAAATGCGACAGAGAACTATAATAGTGGAAGCCATATAAGGTGCGAATTATGAAACACATTTTCACATTCTCGCTGCTGGTTGTTATGTGCTTTTTGTCGGTGATATTCGCGGACGAAGAGCCGGGAAATTCCCGAAGGCCGCGTGAAGAAGAACGGACAAGGCAACAGGAACTTTCTGAGAAGAGAAGACAGGCCAGGGAACTCGCACGCGAAGTTCTGAACGGGCGGCAGGTTGTGGTGCGGGTCTATAATGATTGGCAAAAGGATGCAAGAGCATTTGAACGGGTTAGCGTTCCATTAAAGGAACTGTCGATAGGTTTGGATGCCGTAGAATCGGCTTTCGGTGAAATCCCCGAATTTGCGGTCATTGTGGTTACTGCTGAAGACCAGAAAGATGAAGCGGTGGCGGTGGTACTTAGCGATTTTATTTATGCCGAGCTTTACAAAAAAGGCAAAAGCTTTTCTATCTGGCCCAAACATTTAGGCAAGATCGCAGAAAAATGGCACCTCTTCAAAGATGCGCTCGGCAAGCCCATTCCGCACGCTACGGTCGAAATCATGATCGCCAGTAGTCCATACTGGAGTACAGGGCCACGGGTCTCGATAGGCAAAGTAAAGCTCGATGAAAAAGGTCGGTTGAAGCCTCCTAAGTCGACTTCTACACTATGTCACTTTTGTTTTATGCTCTTCCATCCGGATTACTGCAGTGCTCCCGTACAAGCCAGGCCGCATATTCGTGTTGACAAAGGGGTATGGGCGAATTTCGTTCCTGTTTTACCTGTAGACAAATGGTGCGTCTTTAAAGATGCTCTCGGCGAACCAATTCCGGAGGCGACGGTAGAAATCTTCGAGGGCAGCAATTGGGAAAAGAGAAAACCAGATTCCATAGGAAAGATCAAACTCGATGAGAAAGGGCGATTGAGGCCCCCTGAATCAAATCCGCGACTGCTGTCGTGCTGTTTTATTGTTTCTCATCCGGATTACGGCACCGCGTTAGTAGAACGGAAACGAGGGAGAGATCCAAGCGAGCCATTGTTTAGCTGTACCGTTCCACTTGTCCGCATAGGCACGAAAGCCGACGAGCGCAGTATCTGGGGAACCATTGTTGACCCCAATGGCAACCCTGTCGCCGGAGCGGTGATCACGTGTATGGGGGTCAGTGTGCCGAGTGGAGGATACATACGTTTCGCATCTACCTTCCCTTACCAGCCGCAGCCATTAAGGACCATTACTGACGGGCAGGGCCACTTTGCCCTGTACCTGCCTATTGAACAAGATAGCGACAAACACGGCCGTCTGGTGCCACTGGCCTCGAAATATTACGTCCGAATCGAAGCTCCGAAAGCCCTTGGCCTTGAGCCTTATTCAGGGAAGATAAACTCCGGCGAGGAAACTACGACTACTATGGATCCTATAGGGCACGGCGAATACTTTCATACCTTTGTGTTTGAAGACGCAAACGGCGCAATTACAGACACGAACCGACTGAGGAAAATCGAAATCACCATAACGTATGACAAAGGTCAGCGGAGATTCCGATACGATGCTTGGATAGACGGCGGGAAGTTTCCGCCGGGAACCTATCAGGCGCTGAGCCCAGGAACGAAACCGTTAAAATTTGAGCCAATAGAAGTCACAGAAGATAGTCCCGAGTTACTGATTTTCAAAGTTCGGCCAGGGATTATCTATTATGGCCAAGTCGTTCACGGAATTACGGGCGAGCCGATGCCGGACGCTATTGTAATGAGCATCAGAGATGGCTTTGTCAATGATGTTTCCTTGCTTGAACCCAACCAGTGGGATGCCATTTGCTCAGTTGGACCGGAGTTAGATCCTCAGGAACCGGCACTCGCTCCACTAAAAGAAGCCTTCAAGTTCAAGAAAATAACCCAGACCGACCCGAAAGGTAGCTTTGATATCTCTTTCAGGCCCGGAAAGATTGGGGTCCGTTTGGTAGCTGTAAAGAAGGATTATCTCGGTGCAGCCCAGAAACTCAGTTATTTTATGCCGGCCGATGAAACCAAAACTAAGACCTCAGAGTTCGAGGCAGCTGAACCGGATGAGAACGGTTACATAGCACTGCCCCCGATGAAATTGTTCCCGGCGGCTACGATAGTTATCGAGCCAAATGTCCCTACCGAAGCCGAAGAGGCCGGACACGATGAGGTTAGATTGCACTGGTTTACCGATCCAGATGATAATACATTTTGGCTAAGTGACCTCTGGGCGACACCAAAGAATAACAAAGGTGCCTATCTGTTCTACAAATACGATTTGCGATCAAATGAAATCGAGACGGCCTATATTCCCGCGGGACTGGAACTGACCATGAGAGTTTATATGTTGGGCGAAAGCCGGTGGGGTCCTATCATTGTTAACGGCATCAAATTAGACCAAGGCCAAGTTCTTGATCTTGGCCGCCAGAGTTTTAAGCCTGCCATTAAGGTTTCTGTAAAAGTAATAGATTCAGCGAACGAGCCTGTCGAGGGCGTGGCAGTCCGTATTAGCAACAACATCTCGCCCTGGTTAATTTTTATGCAGGGCCCTATTACCAATGAAAAGGGCGTAGTTTTAATCAACGTTCCGCAGGATTCGAAGGGAGAGTTTGTTATCGAATATTACGAGGACAAAAAGGACCCGAACAAGATGCACTTGCGTGAAGGCACAGCTTACGAAGTGGGCGGTGAAGAAGACGCAGGTCGAGAATTTACAATGACCATCTCAGATGAGATGCTTTACCAACTCTTTAAGTGAGGCCTCTTTAGCCATTAGATTTGTGAGGTAATGGAAATGAAAAACAACATACCTATCTTCAGCATCTTATTACTTGCCGCATTTCTTTCGCTGTCGATATTCGCCGGTGAGGAGCCGGAAAATTCGAGGAAGTTGCGTGATGATAGAGAAGCAGAACAGCAGCAGTTTCGCGAGAAGGAAAGAGAGGCGAGGGAGCTGGCGCGCGAAGTGCTGGCTGGCAGGCAAGTGGTGGTGCGGGTCTATAACAATTGGCAAAAGGATGCAAGAGCATTTGAACGGGTTAGCGTTCCATTAAAGGAACTGTCGATAGGTTTGGATGCCGTAGAATCGGCTTTTGGTGAAATCTCCGAATTTGCGGTCATAGTGGTTACTGCTCAAGACCAGAAAGATGAGGCGGTGGCGGTGGTACTTAGCGATTTTATTTATGCCGAGCTTTACAAAAAAAGCAAAAGTTTTTCTATCTGGCCTCCATCTCTCACCGACCAAGATAACCACTGGTGGACTATCAAAGACGCCCTCGGCAATCCCCTCCCCAACGCCAAAGTGAAAATATTCATCGGCTACACCGTAACATCAAGCAGGAGACCACCTATATCAGGGATATGGCTCAGCGATACAAGGCTCGATAAAAAAGGACGGTTGAAGCAGATTAGGACAACTTCTAAGTACTGGCGGTTAGAGCTGCTCGTTTCCCATCCGGATTACGGCACTGCCTTTGCGGCACCGTATGGCCAGCCGGTAACATATTATGTAGTTCCCTTTGCACGCATGGATGCAGACACTGTTTCACGAAGTCTGTGGGGCACCGTTGTGGACGCAAAAGGCAATCCGATAAGTGGAGCATTAATCGAATGCGGCTCAGTACTCGCTCCGGGTGGGGTTGGCACCGTGGTATTTCCCAGCAGACACAGAATCTTAACCGATGAACAAGGTCGATTTGCCTTAACTGTACCCATCGAAGAAGGAAGGCTGGCTCCACCGAATTCAAAATACGGTATATCTGTCAAACCGCCAAACGACCCTGGGCCTGCCTCTCGTTACGACCATGTGCCCAGTGGTAAAGAATGTACAATAACTCTGGAGCACGACGGATACCTTCATACCTTTGCATTTGAGGACGTGAATGGCCCGATTACCGACCCCAATCGGCTCAAGAAGATCCGCGTCATCATCGACCGGCCGGGCCAAAACACGCTATATCTTCGATATGACCGCTGGAAAGATGGCGGGATGTTCCCGCCGGGGCAATATAGCCCGGTAATGCGAGAGACAAAACCGTTAGTATTCAAGCCGATAAAAGTGACCGAAGATAGTCCAAAGCATCTTGTTTTCAAGGTTGAGGATCGGATTTTCTATCGTGGCCAAGTCGTCCACGGCATTACCGGCGAGCCGATGCCAAGTGCGATTGTGATGGTCGGAGAATTCATACCTGACCCAGAGTGGGGAGATTTCTCAGCGATTACGCCTCAGCAGTGGCAGGCAATTCACGCACTTGGGGCTAACCCACCGCTGGACGACAAAGCCCTGGAACCACTGAGAAATTTTGTGCGCTTTAAGAAAATCGTTCGGACCAATCAGGATGGGTGGTTTGTGATAACCGCTCAACCCAGGGATGTGCTTCATCACCTTGTAGTGGCCGAAGAAGATTATTTGGGTTTTGCATATTCGAGGCACGGACCGCCCTGCAGAAGAAACATCCTGGCACCTGGCGAAAACGGGGTGATTGAAATTCCGCCAATCAAATTGTTTCCTGCAGCAACAATTGTGTTCGAGCCACATATTGAGGAGGAGGATGATACGGCCGACGTCCGAGCACGCTGGATTATCGATCCGGACAACAATCCGGCCTGGGTGGAGCAACTTAAATCCAGTTCTTATGTCTTCAACCGAAGATTCTGGCCAAACAGATGGCAGAGCATGCATGTCCCCGCAGGGTTGAACATCCGGATAAGACTGTTTCTGACGAGCAACCGACTTGGCAATGCTTACTGGGGCCACATCATTCTGGCAAAGACCAGTAATCTCGCTCAGGGCCAGACGCTCGATCTTGGCCGCCTGACCTTTCCACGAGCCAAACCAACCTTTCCGATTCACGTAAAGGTTGTCAATTTAAGGGCCCAGCCGGTTGAGGGCGTGGGTGTCTGGCGCATTCTTGATGATCGATTTTGGGGCGGCTCCTGTATCACGAATGAATTCGGCATAGCTACATTTAAAGTGCCGCTGCATTGCAAGGGTGAGTTTCACGTAGGTTTCGACGAGGACGGCCTGAAGCTGAAGGAAAGTATACCCTTTCAGATGGGCGGCGAAGAAGATGTAGGCCGACAGTTCACGCTGGTGCTGTCAGATAAAATGCTTTATCATCTCTTTAAGTGAGGCCTCTTTAACCATTAGATTTGTGAGATAATGGAAATGAAAAACAATATGCGTATCTTCGGCATAGTATTGCTCGCCGCTGTTTTTTTGCCCTCGCCGGTTGCTGCTAAAAAGGTGCCGATTCCAACGGATGTGTTCGGTTCACCGGAGGGGCCCACAAGGCAGAAAGTGGAAGACCTCGATGGCAGAGACGTGGTGGTTCGCCTGTATAACAATTGGCAGGAGGCGTCGGCGTCATTTGAAAAAGCGACCGTTGAAGTGAATGGGCGTACAGTCAGATTCGACTTTAACGATGTTGATGACTCTGCAGTTGTCGCCGTGTTCGGTGAAGACCAAAAAGATGAGCTGGTAAGACAGCTCATAGGCGACCGTATTTACGGCTGGGCTTACAAGAAAGGGCTGGAATTTTCTCTGCCCGAAAAAGCCACAATTCAAGAGGGAGATTACTGGTGGATTTTTAATGACGCTCTCGGAAATCCTATCCCAAATGCCACGGTGGAAATCTACCTGGCACATGAAGAGCGACAGATTCTTATCGGGCAGGGAAAGACTGACAGCCAGGCACAATTGAAACTGCCGTTTTGCCTGGGCTACGGCGAAGTTGTTCTTCGTGTCGGTAGCACCAGCTTCCATTATGGGACGGTTCATCCCCGGTTTGTAGTTTCGCATCCTGATTACGGCACCACCGTAGTAGGACTGTGCTCATCTAACCTAACACATACACTTTTCATTCCCGCTGTCCAGCCGGGCAGCGAAGCAGACCGGCGCTCCATCTGGGGCGTGGTGGTTGATCCGGACAAGAATCCGGTCAGTGGCATATTGATTCGAGCTACTTGCGTGTATCCACTGGGCGCGGACTTGGTCTGTGGTATTCCTATGCAGAATTGCTCGGTTCCGACTGACGAGGAGGGTCGGTTTCGGCTGTATCTACCGACGAAAAAGGATAACGAGAAAATAGGGACACTGATTCCGCCGAAGGCAAAATACTATGTGATGATTAAGCCACCCAAACGCCTCGGCCTTCTGCCGTTTAAGGGCAAGATACCAAACGGCCAGGAAACTATTATTACTCTTGAAGAAAATGCCGGGTATTTTCGAACGTTCGTTTTTGAGGACGAAAACGGACCAATTGCCGACCCGAATCAACTGAGGCAAATCATGCTTTATATTGAGAGGCCGGGCAAACGCAACCTGTGGTTCAAATATGATAACTTCAAAGCCGGCGAAGTGTTTCCGCTGGGAACCTATGAAGCAAAGATAGACCGGCCGCTGCGAGAATACAAATTCGGGTCAATTGAAGTAACCGCTGACAGTCCCAAGCAATTGGTTTTCAAACCCTCTACGAGTAAGCTTTATTACGGCCAGGTTGTCAATGGCATTACCGGCGAGCCGATGCCGGGGGTGTTTGTGATAGATATGGATGGGTCGTGTAGCCAGAGAAATCTTTCGATGCACACTCTCGAGCAATGGGACGCCCTGCACGACCTGCCAGCCAATCCTTCGGCTCATGACAAAGGCGTTGCGCAACTACGCAACTATTATTCCTTTACGAAACTCGTTCAGACCGATGACAATGGCTGCTTTGAAATGACAGTGCCGCCCAAACGGGACTTTTATGAACTTGTGGTCTTTGAAGAAAACTATCTTAGCGTTTTTGTCCCCAAAGGTCGGTTGAAGCCGGACGATGACGGCGGTGTCGCGGTCCCGGTTACAAAACTTTTTCCAGCGGCGAAGGTTATTGTTGAGCCCCGCGTCGAAGGATGGGATAGAGGCCTGCTGGCCATATACGCGAAATGGATTATTGATAAAAACGACAATCCCGTATGGGTGCAGGATTTTTTGGCCGGTTGTAAGAAAGGTCGGCACAAGGGAATACGTAAAGAATTTTCTCTGAGACCAAATAAGCCCCAGAGCTTTTACGTTCCCGCCGGATTGAACCTGCACATAATACTGCATACCCCTTACAATAAAGAATACTCTTCTATCACCATCGCCGAGCACTTAAATGTACAGCAGGGCGAAACGCTCGATTTGGGTCGGCAGGAAATTCAACTGGCGGTTAAGGTTTTTGTGAAAGTAACGGACTCAACAGGTAGTCCGGTCGAAGGCCTGCCGGTAACGGCGCTTTCCGGCAGATATGGTGGCGTAACTCATAATACCGACGAAAACGGCGTCGTCCAATTTGATATGGCTCAATACTCACAGGGCGAATTTGTCGTTGAGTACGACAGCGGTGATGACCCGAATGCAATGCATTTGCGTGAAGCGATACCGTACGAGATAACCGGCCCGGAGGACGCCAACAGCGTTTACATACTACAGGTATCAGACGAGATGCTTTACCATCTCTTTAAGTAAGGCATCTTCAGGCCATTAGGTTCAGGAGGTAACGGTGACAATGAAAAAGAAAATGCGTATCTTGAACACAGTGTTGTTTGCGGTCTTGCTGCTGCCGACTGTTTCGGCTACGGGGGCGCAGAACGTTCTGGTCGAGGCGGAGGGCTTTGCAAACCTCGGCGGCTGGGTTATCGACCAGCAGTTTATGGACCAGATGGGTTCACCCTATCTTTTAGCCCACGGCTTAGGGGAACCAGTCAAGGACGCCACGACAACGGTGGAGTTCCCACAAACGGGAAAGTACCGTGTGTGGGTGCGGACGCGGGACTGGGCGGCTCCGTGGAAGGCGCCGGGCGCGCCGGGCAAGTTCCAGGTGCTCATAGATAATAAGCTGCTTAAGACGGTCTTCGGTACCGAGGGTGCCGAGTGGCACTGGCAGGACGGGGGAACGGTCGAGATTACAAAGAAGCAGGTTGCCCTCGCCCTGCACGATTTGACCGGCTTCGAGGGCCGATGCGATGCGATTGTCTTCACGACCGATGCCGATTTGGCCCCGCCGAACAAGGGCGAGGAGATGGCGGCCTTTCGGCGAAAAGCACTCGGTCTGGGCGAGGGGCCGGAAGATGCCGGCAAGTTTGACCTGGTCGTGGTCGGCGGCGGCATAGCAGGCACGTGCACAGCTATCTCCGCAGCACGGCTGGGTGTACAAGTAGCGCTTATTCAGGACCGCCCGGTACTCGGCGGCAATAATAGTTCGGAAGTTCGTGTTTGGC
>DAOVNI010000241.1 GCA_030630315.1 Phycisphaerae bacterium
GCTGGAGCTGCCGGATTGCCTGGAACAAACTGCTGAGTTTGAGGGGATTATTATGGGCGCCCGCCATAAAGAGCTTCCGATATTCGGCGTGCAGTTCCATCCGGAAAGCATTTTGACTCCTGCGGGCGGAAAAATAATCGAAAACATTTTATCAATCGCAGTCGCAAAAAACAAAAAGTGAGGAGCCCGAAATGGCAACAATAATCGAATATATTGAGCCGTTACTGCGGGGTGAGAGTTTGGGCTTTGAACAGGCGACGAGCTTGCTGGACACTATTTTCGAAGGACAGGTCAGCAATGTCCAGATTGCGGCGCTTCTTACCGCGATGCAGGCCAAAGGAGCAACGGCACCGGAACTGGCAGGGCTTGCCAAATCGCTGCGAAACCACGCTGTTGCCGTAAAGGTTGATATTGATAATTTGGTTGACACCTGCGGCACGGGCGGGGCAGTAATAAAAACCCTTAACATTTCAACCGCATCTGCGTTAGTGGCGGCCGGCGCAGGGGTCTATGTCGCCAAGCACGGCAATCGCGGGATAACCAGCAAATGCGGCTCGGCTGACGTGCTTGAGGAATTAGGTGTTAAAATAGATGCTTCTGCCGAGGTCGTGGCAGAGTGTATAAAACAGGCACATATCGGATTTATGTTCGCACCGATGTTCCATCCGGCGATGAAATATGTTCAGCCGATACGCAAGAGTCTCGGCTTTAGAACGGTCTTCAACATCCTCGGGCCTCTGGCCAATCCGGCCAATGCAGCAGCGCAGGTGTTGGGAGTAGCCGATGAAAATTTGATGCAGATTGTTGCCGAGGCACTCAAGCTGCTGGGCACCCGGTACGCAATGGTGGTCCACGGTAACGGAATGGACGAGATAAGCACAGCAGGAATTACCAAAATAGCTGAACTAAAAGAAGGTCAAATTACAAATAAAGAGCTGAACCCGCAAGATTTTGGCATCACGTTGGCCGGTATAGACGAGCTAAAAGTAACCGATGTCAAAACAAGCGCGAAGATTTTAAGGGACATACTAAGCGGCAAAGAAAGCGGACCTCGCAAAGACATTGTTATTCTAAATGCCGCCGCTGCAATAATCGCCGGCAGTTTAGCTGACGACTTCCAATCGGCAATTGAGATGGCAAATGCTTCTGCCAGTGATGGCAAGGCGCTTGCCTGTCTGGAAAAGTTAATCGAGGTGTCAAATAAAGCGTAAAACTTAAAACGAAAAATGCAAAACCGTAGTGTAAAACTCAAAACTTTTTATTTTTCAATTGTGGTTTTTAATTTTTAGCTTTGAGCTTTCAGTTTTTTTTATGTTGATAGTGAAAGTTAAAATTTGTGGTATTACCAATTACGAAGACGCCGCGGCGGCGCTGGATATGGGTGCGGATTTGTTAGGCTTTAATTTTTATCCGAAAAGTCCGAGGTTTATAACGCCGGAAAAGGCGACGGAGATAATAAGCAAACTGCCTGGTTTTATAGATATCGTCGGCGTGTTTGTAAATGCCTCGTTTCAGCAAATCCAGGAAACGATAAATCAATGTCAATTGAACTGGGTCCAGTTGCACGGCGATGAAGACCCGCAGTTCTGCAGCTCGTTTCTTTCTCTTAATGTAAAAACTATGAAGGCGCTGCGGATAAAAGACCGGAACGATATTCAACAAGCAGAGAATTATTTCACAGATGCTATTTTGCTGGACGCTTTCCATCCTGAGAAATACGGCGGCACAGGGCTGACCTTTGACTGGAATATCGTCGGGCATATCAACAAACGCATTTTCCTGGCCGGCGGGATAAATCCCGATAACGCACCGGATGCAATCAAGCTGGGAGTTTACGGGATTGACGTCTGCAGCGGCATTGAAGCTGAGCCGGGCAAAAAAGACCATAAAAAAATGAGGAAACTGTTTGAAAATATACGGCATTTGACAGCTTAGGGAAATCCGATATGAAATATAAAGGTAGATTCGGAGACTATGGCGGCTTCTATGTGCCGGAGGTTTTGATACCGGTGCTGGAAGAATTGGAGCAGGCCTTTTATCGCTTCTACGAGGATGAGCGGTTTGTGTCTGAGCTGGCGCAGCTTTCGAAAGATTATGCCGGCAGGCCCAGCCCTCTTTATTACGCCGAAAGATTCAGCGAGCATGTCGGTTTTAAGGTGTACCTGAAACGTGAAGACCTCCTGCACGGCGGAGCACACAAGGTCAACAACACACTCGGACAAGGTCTTTTAGCCAAATATATGGGAAAGACCAAACTCATTGCCGAAACCGGCGCAGGCCAGCACGGTTTGGCTACGGCGATGATTGGGGCCCTGTTCGGTATGGAGACGAAAATCTTTATGGGCGTAACCGATATTGAGCGGCAGAGCGTTAACGTCCATAAGATGAAGCTGTGCGGCGCAGAAGTGGTCGACGTGGAAGGAGGGACGGGGACATTGAAGGACGCCATCAACGACGCACTTCGCTACTGGACGGCTAATGTTACCGATACATTTTATCTTTTCGGCTCAGCGTGCGGGCCGCATCCATATCCTACCATAGTAAAACATTTTCAAACCTGTATCGGCAAGGAAACCAGGCAGCAGTGTCTCGAAGAAATCGGCAGACTGCCGGATATGATTGTCGCTTGTGTTGGCGGCGGCAGTAATGCAATAGGTATCTTTTCGGCCTTTTTGGATGACAAGGACGTCAAGCTAATCGGCGTCGAAGCGGGCGGCAAGAGCTTGGCCAGCGGCAAACACGCCGCTACACTGGTGGCCGGAAGGGTCGGCATCTTACACGGGGCAAAAGCATATCTGCTGCAGGACAAGGAAGGCCAGGTTCACGATACCGAATCGGTAAGTGCCGGGCTGGATTACCCGGCTGTCGGGCCGGAACATTGTTTGTTAAAAGATACCGGCAGGGCCGAATACGTTGCTGCAGAAGACACCGAGGTGCTTGATGCCTTCGAAGTGCTGAGCAAGACCGAGGGGATACTGCCGGCCCTGGAAAGCGCACATGCTCTGGCGTTTCTTTGCAGCCAAAAAGGCAAGTTAGACCCGGACACAATTGCGGTGGTAAATCTTTCCGGCCGGGGTGATAAAGATGTCTCAATCGTGGAAAAACGCCGACCTTTGATGAGCTCGTAGTTTATAAGTCACGAGCCACGAGGAACAAGACTATGAAAACATATAAAGAAGTTTTTTCAGAGCTGAGAAAGGCAGCATTGATACCATTTTTTGTAATCGGCGACCCGGATTTTGATACAAGTGTGCGAATCGTAAAAACAGCCATCGATGCGGGTGCGGATGTTCTGGAATTAGGCATACCGTTCTCCGACCCGATAGCGGATGGGCCGACAATCCA
>DAOVNI010000216.1 GCA_030630315.1 Phycisphaerae bacterium
ATTAAAAGTGGCCGTCCTTATGGGCGGCATCGGCGAGGAACGCGGCATCAGCTTCCAGAGCGGCAATTGCGTTGCAGAGGCGTTAAAAGAAGCCGGCTTGAATGTAGTAACCGCCGATATTCGGCCGGACAATATGGATATACTTCAGGATGGTGACATCGACGTGTTCTTTCTTGCATTGCACGGCAAATTCGGGGAAGACGGCCAATTACAACAAATACTCGAAGATAAATCGCTTCTTTATACAGGCAGCGGGCCAAAAGCAAGCAAATTGGCGTTTGACAAAATGGCGAGCAAAAAGGCCTTTGTCGAAGCCGGTGCAGCAACACCCGCGGCAATAGAGTTCAATCGCGACACGGATATTCGGCAGGTTGAAAAACAATTGCAGCAGTTTGCAGACACCTATGTAATAAAACCGATAAGGCAGGGAAGCAGCGTTGGTATCAGTATTGTTACTGACCGGCGCGAAGCTATTGCCGCCGCCCGAAAAGTCTTGAGCGAGTTTGGCGATTGTATGATTGAAAAATTCGTGCCGGGCCGGGAGATAACGGTCGGTATCCTTTGTGGCCGGCCGCTGCCTATTATTGAGGTTCGAAGCAAAACCGGCTTTTACGACTATCAGGCAAAATATATCGACGAGCAAACGGAGTTTCTTCTGGATACAATTAGAGACCCGGCTCTGACAGAGGAAATCAATCAAGCGGCGCTCGATTGTTTCGATGCGCTCGGCTGTCGGCACTTTGCAAGAGCTGATTTTATCCTGGATGACGAGGAAATCGCCTACGCCCTGGAGGTTAATACTATCCCGGGCTTCACAACACATTCACTTTTGCCCAGAGCCGCCGCAAAGGCGGGACTTTCAATGAGTGAGCTGTGCATAAGAATCATCGAGGCGGCATTGGAAAATAAAGATAGCCCTGTTGGACAGCAAGTCGGTCAGACGGAGACACGGTGAATTGTTCAACCATCACGCAATACGATATACGCAATACACAATACGAGACAACTGGTGGCCAGAAGAAAACGAACAAAAAGCAAGACGAAAAGAATATCGTTTAAGCTCGGCACTTCAAAAAGAAAGAAAAAGCAAAAGACAGGCGAGCAAAGGCCGAGCTCGACGGGTATTTTGAAAGTATTAACGGTAGCTTGTGTCCTTGGGGCCATAGGAATCGGCGTTTTTGCTGTCGTAAGAGCCGGCTTTGTGTCCCTGGACAAATACGTGAGAAAAGCCGTCCCTGTCTCACAGAAAACGCTCACGCTGAAATTGGTAAATCCCCCGGCCTGGGTCACCGAACAGCTCGCAGAAGAAATTTATGCTGCAGCAAGAGCCGGCGGCGAGGATTTGAAACTTGATGAGGATGCCGCCCGCTCTGTTCAGAACAATCTTGAGCGAGAGGTTGCGTGGCTGCGAAATGTAACAGTGCAGGCCACCCACGATACTATCCGCATCGAAGCGCAGTGGCGAAAGCCCATTGCTCTGGTTAAACGGGGTATGCACAAATTTTACGTGGATGCTGAGCTGGTCGTGCTCGATTTTGTGCCGATGCCGAATCTGCCCATCGTAAAGGTAAAAGGCCTGTCGCTAATAACAAAAGTACCGCAGCCGGGCACAGTTTGGCAGCGCGATGAGCTCGCCGCCGCGGTGGATGTGTTGAAGCTTCTTTGGCAGATAGATGAAGAGGTTACGCTGGACAAACCCCTGCTGTGGGAAATTGAAGTTATCGATGTGAGCAATTTCAAGGGGCGAGAAGACACTCGGTTTCCGCATATTGTTCTGTACGCAACGGACAAGACCGAAATTATCTGGGGAGCTGAAGTCGGCACCTGGCAGCGATATCTGGAATCTACCGATGAGCAGAAACTGGCCAAGCTTTACGGCTATTACAAAGAACACGGCTCACTATTAGGCAGTGTAACCAGGGTAAAATATATAAATCTATGTGACCCGCAGGATAAAATCCCCCTGCCGATTGACAAATATTAGCCGGCAAATCTATTCAATGCAGTTGCCAGGTCGCTGTAGCGGTAGGGAATTCGGAATTCGGTGCAGATTGATTTAAATTTCTTCAGGGCTGACTCGCTCAATCTGCTTTGAAAATCCGTATCCGCCCTGCAGCAGAAGATTCTACAGCCGGCAAAACGATATTTGTAAACCGTGCATTTGCCGCCGATATTATACGGACATCGGCTGGTCGGCATTGCCTTTACGTTTTCAGTGCCCAGGTTTGCAGCTAAATACATCAATTCCGGCGGGGTAACAAACAAACGGTGGCCGAACCCCTGCTCAGGGCCAGGGGCAGGCCCGTCAAAATCACAACATTTGCCACAGACATTGCACTTTCCAGCTAATTCGCTGTTGTTGCGAACTTGGAGGTCAAGCCAATTGTAGATTTCAACTGCCCTTTTGAGGAGTTGATGGTTAACTTGGTATCCAGCCACCATTTTTATTCCTTCTTTGCCACCAAGCCACGAAGAAGTGTAAAGTGCCTAAAGTTTGGAGTGCCTAAAATACGGTTATCAGAAGATCAGGAAACCAGGATGCAGGATATCAGCACATCTGAGTATCAGGAAAAGCTAACCTGGTGTCCTGATAACCTGATGCCCACTACCTGATAGCCTGATACCCTGATAGCCTGAATCTTTAGCTCACTTTAGCTCACTTTAGGCACTTTAGTTCACTTTAGCTCACTTTTATTTCTTCTTTCTGATTCTCTCTATTTCCTCGAAGCTGTAATGCTTGCCGCGATTGATACCGCTGCACTTCTGGGCCGCCTGGTTCCAGGCATTCGGGCTGGCTAAATTGCTCGGCCAGAAAGGCCAGCTTCTGCACTGGCTCGGCCGAACAGCGTAAATAGTACATCTTTTTTGGTCGGTAGATTCTTGCAGAAATATACAATCTTTAGTGCCGGGGTGTTCAATAACCGTCGTCCGCAGCCCGACGCGTCTTAAACACTCTTGCCGCAACTGCCCCACTGTCATTTTCAGGAAATCGGCGATTATTTGAGTCTCCGGCCTGCTGACCCAGATATAACCTTCAGCAGGCCCGGAGCAGCACCGCCCGCACTGCACACATTCAAAATGCAATCCCCCCACATACCAGGGCATACTATCACCATCAATCATCCGACAAATCTGATTTCAGCCACTCTGCAACTTGGTCAACAAATCCTCGGGCGCTTTCAAAGGCATGGCGGGCATTATCTTCTGATATTGAAAAGTTAGACTCGTAGTCACCCAATTGTCTCTCACCAAAAATTATATTCAGGTCTCTACCCAGCCGTTTTTCAAAAATCCCTGTTTTCACAAAATACCGACCAAAAGCAGAAATAACAGTTTTGTGCGAAGTAAAAGTCATTTTCTTTTTAAGCAGCGCTGCTTGGGCCGAATAAAACATCGCATAATATGACCGCGAAACAGCAGAGTCATAATCACCGTCATGAATCAATAACTCGGCACTTCTCAAATATCTGCGGGCTTTTTCAATAAGCGCTTGAATCTGGCTCATACGGTTATACCTTCCTTACGGACATTTATAAGCAAAGGGCTTTCGACTTTATCGAAATTACTCTCGGAGACCGGATATACCGCTATCAGAACATTATGCTCAAGATTCAAATCTGTAAATATATCGGCCATTCGGTCGATCTCTTTGCACGGTTCAACCGCCCCTGCCAGCACAACGGCCAGGTCGATGTCCGAATGTTCATCATTAGCCTGACCTCTTGCATAAGAGCCATAGAGCACAACCTTTTTAAGCCGCTGCCCGTAAA
>DAOVNI010000232.1 GCA_030630315.1 Phycisphaerae bacterium
GGTAGAAACCCTGGTCCGAAGTGTAGAACACGACCGTATTCCTGGCCAGCCCCGACTCGTCAAGATAATCCAGGAGCCGACCGACGTTGTCATCAACCGATGCAATGCAACGCAGGTAGTCCTTGATATATCTCTGATATTTCCAGCGGACAAGTTCTTTGCCCTTCAGATTCGCCTTACGGAAGGCCTCGTTCTTGGGTTCGTATGCTGCATCCCAAAAGTCCTTCTGCTCGGAGTTCAGGTTTCTCGGCGCTACGAACTTCAAATCTATCTTGTCCATCGTCTTTTCGATGCTCATGTCCTGCTCCTTGGCGGCTCTTCCACGGTTGGAGTAATCATCGAACAGGTTGTCCGGCTCCGGTATGGTCACGTCGTCATACATTGCCAGATATTTGGGACCCGGCTCCCACCTGCGGTGCGGCGCCTTGTGGTGATACATCAGGCAAAATGGCTTGACGCCCTTACGTCCTTTGAGCCATTTGAGGCAGTGGTCGGTAATAATATCCGTGGTGTACCCGGTGTATTTTTTTTCGCTGTCCCATCTCTCTCATAGCCGGGTTGTAGTATGTCCCCTGTCCCGGCAGGACATTCCAGTAATCAAAGCCGGTCGGGTCGCTTTTGAGGTGCCACTTACCTATCATAACCGTCTCATAGCCGACCTCCTGAAGCAGCTTCGGGAACGTCTGCTGGCTGCCGTCGAACCTTTTTCGGTTGTCGATAACGCCATTGATATGACTGTATTTGCCGGTGAGAATCACCGCCCTGCAGGGCGCACAAATAGAATTGGTGCAGAAGCAGTTTTCAAACAGCATTCCCTCTTTGGCAAGTCGGTCGAGGTTCGGCGTCTTATTTATCTTGCTGCCGTAGCAGCTAAGCGCGTGCGAAGCGTGGTCGTCTGTCATAATAAAGATAATGTTAGGCCGTTTTCCTCCCCTCCCTATTGTTTGCCCGATACTCGCGCAGCTCGGCAGCAGCGATAGCGCTGCTCCCGAGACCGCTGCCGAACCGACCGTCTTCAAAAATTCGCGTCTTGTTTGTCTTTTCATTTTCGCTCCCTTTCTCTGTTAATAATCTTTCCCCGCAAGACTGTCCTTGCAGGATGCTTGCCATTTTTCGAGAGTTTCCTTCATCCTTTTGAATATCTCGGTTTTCTCTGCGGCCAGGTCCTTTGTCTCGCCAGGGTCCTCTATCAGGTCAAACAGCATATAGCTCTTGCCCTTGTTCTGGGAAATCAGCTTGTAGCGGTTGTCCGTAAGCGATACCTGTCTGCCGGATTCAAACCCGATGGGTACGGGGCGTTTAGTCATTTTTCCTTCAATCAGCGGCAGCAGGCTGACCCCGTCGATAGGTTCTGGTTGTCCCTTCATTTTGAAGCCGAGCACGTCCAGAACCGTCGGGAAATAGTCCGATGTGCAACAAGGAATGTCGGTTACTCGTCCACCTTTAATACGAGCGGGCCATTCGAGAAAGCCCGGCACGCGAACTCCGCCTTCGAACAAGCTGCGTTTACGCCCACGCAGCGGCCCTGCTGAACCACGAGTCCGACCATGCTTACCGTCTTTTCCTTCAGGCCCGTTATCGCTGCAAAACCACAACATTGTGTTATCAGCAATGCCCGCAGCGCGCAGCTCTTTGCGAAGCCGACCCATCTGCTCATCCAGAGCGCTAATACATCCATAGTAATGTTGCTCGTCTTCGCTGTACTGCGAATACATCTTTCTGTATTCCAGCCCTCCTATGACCGGCAGGTGAGGCGTATGAAACCAGACCACAGCCAGAAACGGCTTCTTATTCCTTGCAGCTTTCCGAACAAATGGAATAACCCGGTCCATAATGACCCGGCTGTCGTCGCCATCAAGATTCTCAACCGCCTTCGCTCCATCCTCTCTCCAATAATAGGTTCCGTAATGCTCATTTGTCTCCGGCTTCTTCATCGGATTCCACGTCGGGACCTTTGCTTCTGTGGAAAAGCATACATCGAATCCGTTTTCCCATGGCGGCGAATAGTGCTTTGCACCTCTTGGCCCGCCGCGGTTGGAATCCTTTTCTCTCGTGGTAAGTGTCCCCAGATGCCATTTGCCGAAGTGGCCTGTTACGTATCCTTGCGTCTTCAAAGCCTCCGCTAAGGTAATCTCTTCCTTGCGCATGTGTCCGACATTTGCGAAGAAGATTCCATATCGATATGGATGCCGACCCGTAAGGCAGCTTC
The DNA here is from genome assembly GCA_030630315.1 of Phycisphaerae bacterium. GTDB lineage: Bacteria > Planctomycetota > Phycisphaerae > Sedimentisphaerales > Anaerobacaceae > JAUVYQ01. Next base: position 2,210 of record DAOVNI010000232.1, read on the forward strand.
CACGAGTGGGCGAGCACACCGGCGCCGCAGAATAAAAACTCGCAAATCGCAACCCCCCTTCCGCCATCACATCCAGGTGAGGTGTCTTAATGACCTTGCTGCCGTTAAATCCCGCGTCACCCCAGCCCAAATCATCCGCCATACAAAGGATAACATTCGGCTTGGCTGTCCCCTTCTTCTTCAAAAAGAAATCCCGCGGCAAAGCCATAGCTACGGCACCGCCCACAATGGAACCGAGAAAATCTCTTCTACTAATCATCTTGCCCATTTTATCAATAAAAAACGCGATTCACCCTCAACACTTCAGGGGTTATACTGTAAGCTGAATCTATGAACTATAATAATACACGCAGCGGGCTTTGTCCAATCAATTGGTATTTCTGTTGAAAACTACAGCATCCTGGTATAATACGTAATAAGAGCACTATTTATTCAAAACACGAGCTATAACAGGGAGGTTTTAAGATACCTCAGCTAAAGAAACAGCTTGGTTCCCTCGATGTATTTGCCGTGGCAGCCGGCGCTATGATAAGCTCGGGCTTATTTATTTTGCCTGCCATTGCTTTCGCAAAAGCCGGCCCTGCTCTCATATTGTCTTATTTTTTCGCATCGGTTTTGATAATTCCCAGCGTTCTCAGTAAGGCCGAATTGGCCACTGCAATGCCCCGGGCCGGGGGAACATATTTCTTTGTCGAGCGGAGTTTAGGCTCGATTTGGGGGGTGTTCGGCGGATTGGCAAGCTGGTTCTCGCTCGCATTAAAAAGCGCCTTTGCCGTTGTCGGAATGGCCGTGCTTATCGAGGTTGTAATACAGCGCCTCTTTCCCACACAGCTAACCCAGTGGCACCTCAAGGCAATAGCCGTCGCTTGCTGCCTCGCATTTACTACACTGAATATCGTAAGCGTCAAACTAACAAGCAGATTTCAGGTTGTCCTTGTCGGAGCATTGCTGGCCATACTTGCCTTCTTTGTTGTTTTTGGCTCCGGAGCCGTTGAACCTCTCAGATACAGCGGCTTTCTCGAAAAAGGTTGGCCCGCAGTGTTTGCAACTTCAGGATTAGTTTTCATAAGTTTCGGCGGCTTAACTAAAGTCGCCAGCATTGCTGAAGAAGTCAAACAGCCCGGAAGAAATCTGCCCCTGGGTATGCTCCTCGCCTGGTTTATTGTAACCTTGTTTTACATCGGCGTAATCATAATTACCGTCGGTGTGCTGGATGGCGCCGAATGGAAGGACATGTACCGGCAAGGTAACATAATGCCTGTGTCACTGGCGGCCAATAA
>DAOVNI010000158.1 GCA_030630315.1 Phycisphaerae bacterium
AGAACAAAAGCCGGAAGCTAAAGTACCGGAGGAAAAGGTAGAAGCCAAACCTGAGGCAGAGGCCAAGACTGAAGCAGCGCCGGAAAAGGTCGAAGCTGAAGTAGTGGTAAAGGAGGCCGAAGCTGAAGCCAAGCCAGTCCGCAAGGACTCCATAGGAGAAGCCAAAGAAGAAGTAGTTGAAGAAGCTAAGGCTGAAGCCGGGACGAAAATCGAAGAAAAGCCCAAGGTCGAAGCTGAAGTTGAACAGGGGGCTGCGGCTGAAGCTGAAGAGAAAACCAAGGCCAAACCCGAAGCAAAGGCTAAACCCGAAACAAAGGCCAAACCCAAAGAAAAAGCAAAAGCCAAACTCGAAGAAAAGCCTAAGGCCAAGTCAAAGGCCAGGACCAAAAAGAAAACAGCTTCGAGCAAAAAGACAGACAAGAGTGATGAGAATTGATATTCTTACTCTTTTTCCGGAGATGTTCGAATCGCCTCTGAGCCACTCGATATTAAAGAGGACCCAGGAGACGGGCATAGTTGATATCGTTCTTACCAATATAAGAGATTTCGCCACTGACAATTACAGAAAGGTTGATGATAAGCCGTATGGCGGCGGGCCGGGTATGGTTATGATGCCCGGCCCGGTGTTTGACTGCTTCGAGTATGTCGAGAAGTTGTCGCCGGAAAAAGGCCGAGTTATCCTGCTGACCCCCCAGGGACAGAAATTTAATCAGGCAAAATCGGTTGAATTAAGCGCCGAGAAACGGCTGGTTTTAATCGCCGGCAAATATGAAGGGTTCGATGAGCGAATTCGCACTGGCCTCGGCGCCGAGCAAATCTCAATAGGCGATTATGTTTTAAGCGGCGGTGAATTGGCGGCTATGATAATCATCGACGCAGTAGTCAGATTATTAGCCGGTGCGCTTGGCGATGAAGATTCGCCGAAAGACGATTCTTTCAGCGCCGGTCTCCTGGAGTATCCGCAATATACAAGGCCGGAAGTCTTTCGGGGTATGAAGGTCCCTGATATTCTCTTGAGTGGTGACCACGGCAAGATAGCCCAGTGGCGACGCCGGCAGGCCATCGAAAGAACAAAAAAATGGCGACCCGATTTATTAGGTGACAATAAAAAAGAATAAAGGGAGAGCAAAATGAAGCCCGTTAAAAACTCGAAAATGGACAGACGTCAATTCCTAAGTTTCGCAGCCGGTGGTTCTGTAGCTGCAGCGTTGTCTTTAGCCGGCTGTGACACAGAGCTTGCCGAACGCCGGGTTGCTGCAGCAGGGCAACCGAACATCATTTTTTTGCTGACCGATGACCAGCGTTGGGACACCTTAGGCTGTATGGGTAATCCCATAATCAATACACCGAATATGGATGGTATGGCAAAAAACGGTGTGTTGTTTAAGAACGCCTTTGTCACCACCTCGATATGTGCGTCCAGCCGCGCCAGTATCTTTGCCGGCCAATGGACACGGCGGCATGGCATCATCGACTTCCGTACGCATTTTTCCGAAGAGGTACTTGCCCAAACTTACCCAATGCTCCTGAGCCAGGCCGGATACCGAATCGGATTTATAGGAAAATACGGCGTCGGAGCCAAGAAGGACTTGCCCATCGACAAATACGATTATTGGAAGGGCTTCCCCGGCCAGGGTAGATACGAAAATAAAGACGAAGACGGAAATTACAAACATCTAACGCAGATTATGGGCGAGCAGGCGATTGAATTTCTGCATGCGTGCTCAAAGGATAAGCCGTTTTGCCTGTCGGTAAGTTTCAAGGCGCCTCACGTTCAGGATGGGGACCCGCGCCAGTTTATTTACGACCGCGCTTATAAAAATCTATACAAGGATGTCACTATCCCTTCTCCCAAAACCGCCGACCCACGCTACTTTGAAGCTCTGCCGGAGTTTCTTCAGACTTCTGAGGCCCGCAGGCGATGGCAGATACGCTTCTCGACGCCGGCAAAGTTTCAGGAATCCGTCAAGGGCTATTACCGTCTGATTACCGGCGTTGACGTCGTTATTGGAAAAATCCGGGATGAGCTTAAACGGCTCAACTTCGACGATAACACAATCATAATCTTCACGGGGGACAACGGCTTTTATCTTGGAGAATACGGCCTTGCAGGAAAATGGTTCCCACACGAAGAATCAATCCGCGTACCGCTGATTGTCTTTGACCCCACCGTACCCAGGAAGCTGCGCGGTGTTACTGTCGAGCAGATGGCACTTAACGTGGATATCGCGCCGACGATTCTTGAACTGGCCGGATTGGCCGTGCCACAGCAGATGCAGGGCCGAAGTCTGCTTCCGCTGCTGAAAGGCCGAAAGCCGAAATGGCGGACTGATTTCTTCTACGAGCATTTATTTAAGCATCGCACAATCGCAAGGACCGAAGCCCTGCGCACGCAGCGCTGGAAATACGCCCGCTACATTGACTTTGACTACGAGGAACTCTACGACCTGAAGAACGACCCGCTGGAGACGGTGAACCTGGCAGAAGACAAAAAATACCAGCAGACATTAAAGTCCTTGCGAAAGCGATGTGACGAGCTGCTTCAGATCGCCAAAGGCAAGTAACAAGTGAAACAACTGAAAAGGGAAAAGACGTGAAGAATTTTAATCGACGCGAATTCCTTACTCTCGCAGCCGGCAGCACTGTGGCAGCGGTGACATCTTTTAGTGGTTGTAACAGTCAGTTTAGCAAAGGCCGACACCCACTAAAGCAGCCGAACATCATCTTTATTATGGCTGACGACCTTGGGCCCGAATGGCTCAGCTGCTACGGCGGAGAGGAAATGAAGACGCCCAACCTCGACAAGCTGGCAAAAGAGGGGATGCAGTTTTCCAATGCCTACTCGATGCCCCAGTGCACCCCCACCCGCGTAACGCTTTTGACCGGGCAGTACCCGTTTCGGCACGGTTGGGTCAATCACTGGGACGTGCCGCGCTGGGGGGCCGGCTGTCATTTTGACCCTAGGCACAATATTACTTTTGCGCGTGTGCTCAAAACCGCCGGCTACGCCACCGCGGCAGCTGGCAAGTGGCAGATTAATGACTTTCGCGTCCAGCCCGATGCTATGGAAAAACACGGCTTTGACGAGTATTGTATGTGGACTGGTTTTGAATCCCAGAACCCGCCCAGCGCAAAACGCTACTGGGACCCGTACATTCACACCAAAGAAGGCAGCAAAACCTACAAGGGCAGGTTCGGCACCGACGTCTTTGTGGATTTTCTAATTGATTTTATGAGGCGGCACAAGAGTGAGCCGATGATGTTATATTTCCCTATGGCACTGACCCACGGCCCGCTGACCAACACTCCGCTTGAGCCCGACGTCGAAGACAAAGTAGAGCGGCACAAAGCTATGGTTCGCTACACCGACCACGCGGTCGGTCGATTAGTCAAGGCACTCGATGACCTGAAGCTCCGCGACAATACTATTGTAATCTTCACGACCGACAACGGCACAGCTAAGAAAATGACCGCGCAGATGAACGGCCGAAAAGTTAAAGGTGGTAAAGCCACCCTGGGTGAACCCGGCATCAGAGCGCCGTTCATCGTAAACTGTCCTGGGTTTGTCCCCGCCGGCATTATGGAAAAGGAACTGACGGACTTCACCGACATGCTGCCCACCTTCGCAGAACTGGCCGGAGTTGAACTGCCCAGAGACGTTGTCATTGACGGTCGCTCCATCGCAAAGTTGATTCTCGGTAAAGAGGAAGATTCTCCCCGTCGGTGGATTATGGCGATGGGCTTTAGCGCCGCGAAACTTGCCGAAGGTCGCGTTGTGGGCGTTAAGCAATTTGCCGACCGGGTTGTGCGTGACAAGCAGTACAAACTTTGGGTCCTGGACGGTAAGAGCGCGAGGTTGTTCGACTTGCTCGCCGACCCGGCAGAGACGAATAACCTGATAGAAAGCACGGACCCCAGGGTTGTCGCTGCACGCAGAAAACTTGAGGCGGTCGTGCAATCCTTTCCCGGCAAGGACGCTGCGCCGAGGTATGACCCGACGCCGCCTCAGCCCTGGGATAAGAAGATAAAGGGCAAAAGAGGCGGGAAATGATTGACGTATGCGTTCAGCAGTCAGCGTTACGCTGAAAAAACTGAACGGCGTAAAAACCGTAAGTTTTGAAAAACATGCTTGTTTTTTTCGACAAAAACAAATAAACTGCGTATCTCGTGAATCGTCAAGATAGATACGAAATTAGCAGATAAACAGGGAACCCCGTTAGAAATCGTTAGATTCGCTTCTAAAAGGCGAATTCCATGATGGGGAATAAGGGAATAATATGGTGCAAAAAGAAAAAACTTCTACCGGGGCCAAATCTGAAATGTTAGATGCTGTTGAAAGCAAAAGTCTGCGGAAAAAAATACCGCACTTCGAAATAGGCGATACGGTGGATGTTCGTTGCAGCATCAGGGAAGGTGACAAAGTGCGTACGCAGGTATTTACCGGCACAGTAATTGCCCGCAAGGGGCGGGGGATTAGCGAGACTTTCACGGTGCGGCGAATCGTGGATAACGAGGGTGTGGAACGGATTTTCCCGCTTCATTCGCCAAATGTTGTCGATATCAAGCCGATTCGAAGCGGCAAAACAAGGCGCGCAAAACTGTATTTCCTCCGCCAGCGAACCGGCAAAGCCGTCCGCCTGGCACATCGCCACAGCGACCACACCGGTTTGAAATAACGAGATACGAAATACGAGATACG
>DAOVNI010000309.1 GCA_030630315.1 Phycisphaerae bacterium
CCTCCTTTCCTTTTGCGGCGCAATAAAAAGGGCACCGCTACATCGTGCCAGGTCCACCAGAACCCGCCAGGAACACAAGCAAGCGATGCCCCAATACGGAACACCGACCCTTGTGCATTTCCTGGCAAAAAACTGGTGGTTTCAGTAGGAATGCCAAAAGTTCAGTACTACACGCTATATTTACTTGTCAAAAGCCGAGATTGCCATCCCGCACCAATTGAGCTTAGGCTCACGCCTAATTGGTGCGGGACTCCGCAGGCCTCGCAATGACAACAGCTCGACTGCTAATATTTTATAATAAACACAAAATAGGGAAAAAATCAAGCAAAAAATAAAAAATTAGCCACCAACACACGAAGACACAAAGAAAAATCCGCGATTAAAAAATGGTTGACTCTCTGTGATCTCTGTGACCTCTGTGGCAATACTTTCCTTTACGCAATACGAGATTAGAAGTTGTTGTTGAAGTATTCCGGCTTGCCGTCGTCACTGTCGTAACCTGGCTCCTCTCGTGACTCCGCGTCGATTTTGATTCGCTCGATACGCTCAGCCTTCTTTGTGTTGCTGTCAACGGTAGCCAAAACTGCATTTATTTTCACATCGCCCGTTGCTATTTCAAACGGGACCGGCATCTGGGTTCTAAATGCCTTTAAGACGCTCTCGGCCCCCCGGCCAAGCACCGAATCGTATGCACCGGTCATACCGACATCAGTGATATAAGCTGTGCCTTTAGCCAGGATTCTTTCGTCGGCGGTTTCGACGTGGGTATGAGTGCCGAAACATAAGCTGACCCTGCCATCGAGATGATAACCCATTGCGACCTTTTCGCTGGTGGCTTCGGCGTGGAAGTCAACGATTACGATGTCGGCTTGCTGCTGAAGCTGCGGCAGGATTCTATCGATGGCATTATAGGGGCAGTCGGCCGGCTTCATAAAAAGACGACCTATCAAAGAGACGACCGCTACGGTTGGCCCTTTATTGGTTTTGTAAACCCCGACCCCCCTGCCGGCAGCAAATTCGGATAAATTCGCAGGCCGGGCGATATTGTCGGCTATTTCGAGGGTCTTAATAATGTCTCTTTTGCGGTAAGTATGGTCGCCTAACGTAACCAGGTTCACGCCGTACCTGAGTAGTTTGTCGTAAATTTGAGGTGTCAGGCCGGAGCCGCCGGCGGCGTTCTCAGCGTTGGCTATTACGCAATCGATACCCAGCTCTTTGACCAAGGGCTTTAACTTGTCGGCAAGGATTCTTCTTCCGGGCCGACCTACTATGTCACCAATACAAAGAATGTTCAGCTTCATAATTCGTATCTCGTCCGGGATACGACTCGCGATTCACGATTATTGCTATTTAGCATATTCGATGCAGCGGACCTCACCACGCCCTTACTTCTTTAACAATTCATTAAAATCAGCAACCGAAATAAAAGCATCTCTTATCAAAGCACGCAAAAGCCCCCTGTCAAGCGTCTTGTGTTCTGGGATGGATAGAGTGGTTTTCATACCTGACTTTTTCATAATTATGTGCCTGCTTTTTGCCCGGCGATCAATATACCACCCTGCCTTTTCAAAAGCACGAACTGCCTCTTTGCCTGAAATTACCGGCAGTCTCACCAGCTACACCTCTACTTCCATAGCACCGATTTCTTTAGCAGATACAGAAACCTCCTCATCTAATACCGACAGGCATCCTCTTATTGCGTCCTTGATATTTTCGATTGCTTCTTCAATAGTGTTTCCCTGCGAATGACAACCAGGAATCGCCGGACAATGCATCACATAACCAAAATCTTGCCCTTTTTCAATAATGACTCTATAGACCATAATCTATCACCTCCGGCTCTGACTATACCATATGTTCACAGCAAATCATATTAAATTTACTCAAACTCACCGAATTCACCATCCGCTATTTGGCATATTCTATGCAGCGGACCTCGCGCAGGAGCGTTACCTGGATTTCACCGGGATAGGTCATTTCACCTTCAATCTTGTTGGCAATATCCCTCGCAATTTTCATAGCTGCCTCATCGTCCACTTTTTCCGCACTGACAATGACGCGGATTTCGCGTCCGGCCTGAATTGCGTATGCGTTTTCAACTCCCTTAAAGCCGCTGGCGATTTCCTCGAGTTTTTCCAGCCGTTTGATATATCTTTCGAGCGTTTCTCTTCTGGCGCCGGGCCGGGAAGCACTAATTGCATCAGCGGCGGCAACCA
>DAOVNI010000128.1 GCA_030630315.1 Phycisphaerae bacterium
AATACAGCGAATACGCTTGGTATTTTTGGTGATATTTCGGTTATTGGGAAAACTATTGGCAGAAATATCCACTCCTGTAACTTTTTGACCATAGGTCTCGGACAAATACTGGGCAAGCTCACACGCACCACAGCCCAAATCAAGCACGCGATAAGCTAAACGCAACTCTCGGCCGACACGTTGATACAAACGCGGTTTAATCTTGTCGTAAAAGTTATCAGACAGCTTCGCAGGACTCATTGGCAACACCTAAAACGAAATAACCTTATCAGCTTCTTTAACCCATAGTCCTAACTCTGTCATCTTGGCTTCATGAGCTCCATCAAAATAAGGCTTTCTGTTAAATACAAGAAGAACGTTCGCCGTTTGACTTTTTCTCCTTTCCAGACACAAAAAATTTCTCACGCCACCACAGAAAATGTCCCCAAGGATTATCCAGATTATATTTCTCATCTTCTGTAACACCTGGCCAGGAGTTAATTTCCTCCAAAAGCTTGTCGCAGGGCTTATCACTGGTTAACAACTCATATGCACACTTTATGAGGGCAAATTTCTGGTTTGCTTCTGGATCACTTTGATTGTGATCCGGGTGATATTTCATTGCCGCCCGCCTATAAGCTTTTTTTAGCTGCTCTTTGCTTGCATCCTCTTCGATTTCCAGAATCTTGTATGCAGCTTTACGTGCCTCTAAGTCACGTGTTATTTTCTCCATGAATTCAAAATCATCTTTCATTTGACCGCCACACTCGCATTAATTTTCTGGTATAGCTGTAAGAACATTTCTTCGTATCCGGGTAATGCATCAATTATTTTAATCCCCTGTGAGTAAGCTTCTGCCACCAGTCGATCGTTTGGCATTTCAAGGAGAATTTTTATATCCTGTTGCCGACAGTAGCGTACCACTCTGTCATCACCTATGTCACAACGGTTTATTGCAACAGCAAACGGAAGCTTAAGCTCTCTTATCATATCCACCGCCAGTTCCAGGTCATTTAAACCAAACGGCGTAGGCTCGGTGACTAGCAGAACAAAGTCTGCTCCCTTAACCGCTTCAATAACAGGACAAGATGTTCCTGGAGGCACGTCGATAATTACTGTACCATCGTTTATTGACTTTCGTTTGACATGTTTTATCAAGGCAGGGCTTTGGATGGCACCAATATCGAGTTTGCCTGCGCCATAATAGATTCCGTCCGCTCTGCCAAATTCAGCTATTCCTATCTTACGTTGTTTTTCCTTAATGGCGGCTTGCGGACAGATGGCCATACATCCACCGCAGGAATGACATAACTGTTCAAAAGTCATTACGGTATCTTTCAAACAAATTATGGCGCTGTATTGACAAAGCTGCCCGCATTTGCCGCAGCCGTTGCATAATTCGGTGTCAACTTCCGGCACGCCAATCGTAACATTCTGAGTTTCTTCTATATCCGGCTTCAAAAATATATGGCCGTTTGGTTCCTCAACATCACAATCAAGATACTGCACAGTTTTACCCATCCGAGCAAGCGAACAAGCCAGATTTGTCGCAATGGTTGTTTTGCCTGTTCCACCTTTACCACTTGCAATAGCAATTTTCATATCAAGCATATTCCTCAGTAATATTTGATTTGTTCCAATCGAACCTATCTTTTGCAAACCAGCCATGTCGAGGCAAAGAATCAAAACAGACCGGCTCCGGATTACGCCATTGATTTCCCGGTGGAATTTGCCACTTTGTGTATCGATTCATCGCCGAAGCTGTTTTATCTATCCTGTAACCATCCGGATGAAATCCGACACTGATTTCTGTGGCTTTGAATGTCTGCTCCATTATTTACCTCCGCTATGTGGTCTCGTTAAAGTGTTTTCGAATATAGCGACTGTAAATAGCTCCCGCCGGATTGTGAGCCAATACGCGATCCTTGGCAATAAGTGTTGTTACAGGAGCTTTTGATACCTTTGAAAAAATTGCATCGTGCCCAACGCAAAGCCCGCATATAACATTGAGTTGAGTCTCTGCCTCATTTAGCAACTGCGCCTGGCCGGCCGGGTTACACATAACTTCTTGGCCTTCTGATGAAATCTGTGGCAAATTAAAATCCTTCTTGTCAATTCCGCAAACTTTACAGCACACAGACACTACTTCAAAATGCCTCGAAAAAATCTCATCGATAATCTTTGCTTCTTCGCTTAAACCAATACAAAAAGCCAGACCTAACTTTTGATATCCTAATTCCTTTGCAAACAAAATTATCTCACCCAATCGCGTTTCTTTACCATAATAGCGTCCCTCAATTGCCGAAGCGGCCTTGTGTAATTCTGCTATATGGTTGTCTTGATATAATTGTCTATGATTGGAGGTCTGCGAAAAGCAATCCTTACCATCGCGACATTCTTTGCTCTCGCATCGTCCACATCGTGGAATCATTCTTTTTCCCGCTTAACTATTCCTTTGGTTTGTTTTTTTCATCAACGAATACTACTTTCGCCTTCACATCTTTTGCTTTCTCATCAGGTACCTGCCAATAGGATATAATTATGACTTTATCACCGGTACTGCCTCGTCTTGCTGCAGGCCCATTTAATAACACGGTACCGGAACCTCGCGGAGCTGCAATAGCATAAGTTACGAAGCGCTCGCCGTTGTTAATGTTTAATACGTGAACCTGCTCACCCGGCAATATATCTGCCTTTTCAAGAAGGTTTTCATCGATGGTGATACTCCCTTGATAATCCAGATCCGTCCCGGTTAACGTTGCTCTATGGATCTTTGATTTCAGCATGAATCGTTCCATTTGCTCAACTTCCCTGTCAATGCCATCTCTTCTCAATATGTATATGGACCAGTTATTTCGGTTTAAACCTTGCTGATTGTATAGCAAAGCCCATAAGCTCAGACCTTTTCGCTTGAAAAGTTGTTGCGTAAAAAGCAAAAGCTCTAATAAAATTTATTTACCAACTTTTTTCTGCGCAAGTATGATGGCCTCATTGGGACATTCCGAAACACAGGCGGCACAACCGGTACACGCTTCGGCGTTGATAACAGCATGTTCATTAACCTCAATGGCACCTGCTGGACACACATCAGCACAGATACCGCAGCCTGTACACTTGCCGGAATCAACAACAGCTACAGCCTTACGACCGCTTTCAAGCTGAGTTATTCTATTGTTTAACTGGCGCTTTTGCTGTTCAAGCAGCTCTGCCTGCTGCTTTAGAGCAGCCAATTCCTGCTCAGGGTTTTGCAGTCCGGCATCCTCTGGGGGACCTGCTGCCGGACCAACCGGAGGGACACCAGCCGGCATGCCCATCGCTGCTCCCATACCCATACCTCGGCCCATTCCGCCGCCTCCGCCCATACCTCGGCCCATGCCACCGCCGCGACCCATACCTTTGCCCATACCGCGTCCACCGCCCATACCTCGGCCCATGCCGCGTCCGCCGCCCATGCCTGAGCCCATTGCGCCACCTTGACCGATTGGACCAGTCATCGGTTGGCCGGTTGCTGTCGGGTCTGCCGTTGCAGTGTTCACACCAAAGTGACTGGCTACATTTGGCCCCGAGGCGGAAGAGAAAGCTCCTGTTTTGAATTGATCAACGGCATTACGTACAACTCCGCTGACACCAACGATAACCTGTATGCCTGCCTGACCAAAGACGTTAAATGCGTTAGGGCCGCAGTTGCCGGTCAATACTGTAGTTACGCCTTTTTCCGACATTAATTGAGCGGATTGAATTCCTGCACCGCCGCCAATAGCAATATTGGGATTTTCGATTGCTTCATCCTGCATTGTGTCGGTATCAATAATCAAAAAATACGCACACCGACCAAATCGAGCCTCCACATTGTCATCGAGAGTAGGCCCTGTTGACGTTACTGCAATCTTCATAAACAATCCTTTCTATCAGAGTCCACATGTTCCGGTTGGACATGTTCCGGTTGAGCATGAATCGCTCCCTTGGTTGCTTTGCCCAACGGAAAATCCCGAAAATAATTTTTGCGTATTTGAACTTCCACATTTTTCGCAAACATGCTTGCCCTTGCTGCCGCTTTTTTCCAGAAATTGCATCTTGCGCCCGCATTTATTACACTTGTACTCAAATATTGGCATCGTCGTATCTCCTTGTAAATTTGTTAGAACTTTACCCGAAACACAGTGTTCTTAAACACCGTATGAAATCTATCTCTTAATTGCCGTATGCAACTGAGCATAGAAGATTTAAATCGGCAGAAAAGGCTGGGGATGGTGTTTAGTGTTATACAGACACACCATCCCCTTAGAAGTCCAGAAGCATCTAAGAAGATGAATCTTTAGCTCTCTGTTTCTTATTCTTTGGTGCTTTTCTGGCTTTCGAGTTCTTCTATGCGCTTTTTGATTCCGTCAAGGCTATCTTCAAGATATTCCGCCTGACCTTTCAGACCGTCCAGTTCCTGCTGAGGCGCAATCGTTGGGGCAAACGGCGCACCACCATAAGCGTATGGGCCCGCAGCACCGCCATAAGCATAAGGGCTCACGCCACCTCCCCAGGCAGGCATGCCGTATCCAGCTCCGGCCCAACCAAAACCTCGACCTCGGCCAAAACCGCCACCTCGGAAACCTCGGCCCCAGCCACCGTAGCCATGGCCACCAACGGGATTCATATAACCTGGCACCGGATAGCCTGCACAAAAACCCGCAGCTCTTCCTGTCATTGGTCCCATACCTCCAGGACCTGTTCCATCTCCACCTGGCATAGTAATTCTCCTTTCAAAAAAATGTTAACTTCTTGTCATTTTCGTACCACACTTCGGACAGCTCTTTGCATTACAAGGCTGTCCTGCAGCATGAGCAACCGTTGCTCCGCAGTTCGGACAGACACAACTTCCGCCCGGCCCTGCGGCAAATGGTCCACCCATTCTGCCTCTACCCTGGCCTTGGCTTCGACCCATACCCCGGCCTGTGCCGGGACCTTGACCCGTAGGCCCTGTACCATTACCTCTTGGCATAATATCCATCCTTTCTGTAATTAAGTGTTAATTTAAATTTACCACTAAACTCACCTGCGTGTGCTCCAGCATCGGAAGCCGGTCAACTTGCTTTTTAGTAATTTCACTAACATAAAGCAAATTGACCGGTTCTATCCTCTCGACACTTTAGTTTACTTTAGCTCACTTTAGTCACTTTAGCTCACTTCCACCGGCCCCGACGGCTTCATCGAACGAGCCGGATACCCTGCTTGATCGGAATCAGGACAACATTACGGAATTCCTTTGGCGAGCCTTCCGACTGCAGACATATCTTGCCCGGCGTCTCCTCGCATTCGGTGGCGCTGTTCTGGAGGAGGCGATTGACGTAAATTCTCAGGTCGCCGCCGTTCATATAGACCTCGTAATCGTTCCACTGGCCGAGCGGCTTTTCGTTCGACGGATGCATCTTCGGGGTGTGACGGCCTCTGGT
>DAOVNI010000281.1 GCA_030630315.1 Phycisphaerae bacterium
ATCCAGTTTCGCCTGCTGAATCGTTCAAAAGGCCCGGCTGTCCAGTCGCCGCGAGCCCAGGCGGACAGGCAGAAGTATCAGGACTTTATGCAGCGAGCGCTCGAACAAACGGCTAATTTGACCATTATCGAGGCGATAGCGACCGAGATAATAACCGAAAACAACAGAGTGCGAGCGGTGGCTTGCAAGGACGGGTCGGTTTACCGTACCGGGACGGTTGTTGTAACGCCGGGGACATTTCTCGGCGGGATGATGTATATCGGCAGCGAGCGGTGGGCCGGCGGCAGGCTTGAGGAGCCGCCCAGTGTAGAGCTTTCACAGAGTTTGAAGCGGATGGGGCTGGAGCTTGGGCGGATGTCAACGGATACGACGCCGAGATTAGATGCCGAGACGGTGGATGTGAGCAAATTGCAGGTGCAGCCCGGTGATGAGCCGCCCGTGCCGTTTTCATTTATGACTGAAAGGATAGAGCAGCCCCAGGTGCCGTGCTGGATTACCTATACCAACGAAAAGATACACAAGCTGCTTCGGGACAATCTTCATCGTGCTCCGCTTTCTTCGGGCCGGATAAAGGGTGCCGACCCACGTTATTGTCCGAGCATCGAAGGTAAGGTCGTCAGGTTTGCGGATAAGAAGCAGCATCGAATCTTTTTGGAGCCGGAAGAAGAAAATATAAAAACGATTTACTGCAACGGTCTTTTTACCTCTATGCCGAAAGATGTTCAAGAACAGGTGCTGAGACTGCTGCCGGGGACGGAGAACGCCCGGATTATTCATTATGGCTATGCAATTGAGTACGATTATTGTCCGCCGATTCAGCTAAAGCCCAATCTGGAGACCAGGAAGGTATCAGGGCTGTTTCTGGCCGGGCAGATAAACGGGACAAGTGGTTATGAAGAGGCGGCGGGGCAGGGTATTATGGCTGGTGTAAACGCAGTTAGGAAGATGCAGTCCGCCGAGCCGATTGTTCTCGGCAGAGACCAGGCATATATCGGGGTGCTTATAGACGATTTGCTAACGAAGGGAATTGATGAGCCGTATCGGATGTTCACGTCGCGAGCTGAGTATCGATTGTCCTTAAGGTCTGATAATGCGGACCGAAGATTGACGCAAATCGGCAAATCGGTCGGGCTTGTGGATGAAAAGCGATGGATGAGGTTCCGGAATAAGCTCGGAGCCATCAGTAAACTTAAAAATTATCTGCAAAGCGAGCGCTCGGAAGGGCTGAGCTTGTGGGAGCAGCTTCGGCAGCCAAATAATACCGTTGCGGAAACGCTCAGCGGCAGGCCTGATATTAAGAATGCCGGTTTCCAGAGGGATGTATTGCAGGCGGTAATTATCGATGCCAAATATGAGGGTTATTTAGCCAAACAAGAGCGCCTGGTCGCTGGTTTCAAAGCCCTGGAGAACAAAAAGATTCCGCTGGATTTGGATTATAATGAGATTATCCATCTTCGGGCGGAGGCGAAAGAGAAGTTATCGCTCTTCAGCCCGAGCACGCTTGCTCAGGCCTCTCGAATAAGTGGTATTACCCCTGCTGACATTACGGTGATTCAAATCCATCTAAAAAGCAAATCAAAGATTAAAATGTAAAAATCAAAATGACAATGTAGAATTCAAAAAGAAAACAATCAGAAAAAAAACGCAGTAGTTATTATGGTACCAGCGTTTTGGCATCAAAAGTTGAAAAGATGTCTATGAATTGCACACAGTGAGGCTATTTCCTGAGCCATATTCCGATTACTTTATCATCAGCCAAAAAAAAGCATATACGCTTGTCCATATATAAAAGTTGATTATCTTTACGTCTCGTTGGTTGCCCGAATGCCTCCACGACATGAGCCTCTGTTGAGCCAATACCGATTCCCTCTGCCGTCTTGAACTTGCATGCCTCTTCCAGGGCTTTTAACACAGGCGATTTTTTCCCATGGGGGTTTCCGCAGTATATATAGGTTACCACCTTATCGCGGGCCACGATTTCTATGCCGAGTGAGGTGTACATATAGGATATACCGGTATCCGCAACATCCGGCTTGCCTAAAATATCTTTCATTTGCTGAACTGTCATCCCAAACTTAATCTTACCAACACCGATTCCGGGGTGAATAAGCAAATCCTCGGATGATTCTTTGGTCCGTTGAGTATATTCTTCTGTGTCCTTTGAAACTTCCTCCTTAGCTTTTTTGCATCCGCTCCAGAAAAGCACGACAAATATCGAAACGCTTGAAACTACCAAAACTTCTTTCATAAGCCCTATATTATCAAATCAATATCAGATGCGCCACTTTAATATGGGAAATCCAGGACAAGATAAATTTTGCATTTTACATTTTAATCTTTGATTTGTCTTTTCGAGGCATAGCGGTGGCTTCAATTTCAAACAACAGCTCGGGCCGACAGATGTCGCAAATCACCGTTACCCAGGGCCAGGGGAAATTGCCCTTTAGAGCGTTGAATATCTTTCCGACCTCGGTTGTTTTGCAGTAGGCGACTACCTGTACAACATCCTCATCTGTGAGGCCCGTGTCCTTGAGAACAGCGCGAACGTTCTCGATGGTTGTATTTATCTGGCCCGGGGCATCGTTTGTATTTATTGTGGCGCCATTGGCATCGATAGAGGCGGTTCCGGAGACAAATACGGTTTGGCCTGCGGGCGTTACTGTTCGCGATGCGCGTGAGAAGGCCGAGCCGTACTCCAGCGCGCACTGCTGTTTTCCCACCGCCTGAAGATACTGAGTTTGGTTCGACGGTTCCAGGACCGCCACGACGTCCATGGCACACTTGCTGCCG